>CAUSPE010000032.1:0-16277 GCA_963533485.1 uncultured Streptococcus sp. | reverse complement strand
TGGTTACTTGTTTCTCAACAGGTAGTGGTTTATGAACAGGTTGTTTCAATACTTCCACAGTACGACGTCCACGGTTCAACTTAGCCTGTGTTGCTGCATCCAAGTCAGAACCAAACTTAGTGAAGGCTTCCAACTCACGGTATGAAGCAAGGTCGATACGGAGTGTACCAGCAACTTTCTTCATGGCTTTAATCTGTGCCGAACCACCTACACGGGATACAGATGAACCCGCATCAATGGCTGGACGAATACCTGCATTGAAGAGACCATCACCAAGGAAGATTTGTCCGTCAGTGATAGAGATCACGTTGGTTGCGATATAGGCAGAGATATCTCCCGCTTGTGTCTCGATAAATGGTAGGGCTGTAATAGATCCACCACCAAGCTCATCAGAAACTTTAGCTGATCGCTCAAGCAAACGACTGTGAAGGTAGAAAACATCCCCTGGGAAGGCTTCACGACCTGGTGGACGACGAAGCAAGAGGGAAAGTTCACGATAAGCGACCGCTTGTTTTGAAAGATCATCGTAAACAATCAAAACATGCTTGCCTTGGTACATAAACTCTTCTGCCATAGCAACTCCGGCATAAGGAGCTAGGAAGAGCAATGGAGATGGTTGTGAAGCAGAGGCTGTCACAACGATTGTGTAGTCCAAGGCACCGTACTGGCGAAGTGTTTCTACTTGTGTACGGACTGTAGATTCTTTTTGTCCAATCGCTACGTAGATACAGATCATATCTTGCCCTTTTTGGTTCAAGATCGTATCAATTGCGATGGTTGTTTTCCCTGTCTGACGGTCACCGATAATCAACTCACGTTGACCACGACCAATCGGAACAAGGGCGTCAATAGCTTTCAAACCTGTTTGCAATGGTTCTGATACAGACTTACGTTGCATAACGCCAGGAGCTGGCGCTTCCACTGGACGAGTCTTGTCAGTATGGATATCACCAAGACCATCAACTGGACGACCAAGTGGGTCGACAACACGTCCGATTAGGCTGTCCCCCACAGGTACTTCCATGATTTTACCTGTACGGCGAATAGTATCACCTTCACGAATATCTGTAAAGTCTCCAAGGATGATAATCCCAACGTCTGTAGACTCCAAGTTTTGCGCCATCCCATAAGAGCCGTTTTCAAAGACCAACAACTCTCCACTCATGGCATTTTCAAGACCGTGAGCACGCGCAATTCCATCCCCGATATAGGTTACAACACCTGTTTCAGACACATCAAAATTGGGTTTGAAATTTTCAATTTGTTGCTTAATTAAAGCGCTGATTTCTTGTGCGTTAATTGCCAAAAGAACACCACTTTCTATTTCAAATTTTCTTTAACAACTTTAAGTTGTTGTTTAATACTCACATCAATTGTCTTGTGATTAGCAAAAATGACAAAACCACCAATGAGTCCTTCATCAATTTGTTCTTTAATACTCCGTACTTTCAGAGACATTTTTTTCTCTATCAAGGGAAGTAAACGTTTCTTCTGTTCGTCCGTTAAAGGATGAGCTGAGGAGATCGTGACTACAAAATGATTGGTTTCTCTTTCAAGACGATTCAAACAATCAACAATGATATCATAAAAAAGATTTGCTCTGTGATTGTAAATCAGAACCTGAATAAAGTTTTGCATTAAAGGTGAGACAGAGTCTTGAAAAAAACCAACTGTTTTTTCCTTATCAGACTCATCAACTGCCACCTGAGCTAAAAAAGAAGGTAAGCCCGTTTCTTCTGCGACTTGCTTGATTTGATCCAAGTCTGAAAAAATCCGGTCCTCTTCTCCTTTTTCAATCACTAATTGGACAAAAGGCATGCTGTACTTTTCAATGACCTTTGCTGTTTTCTTGTCCATTAGGCTTCTCCTAGCTGATCGATATACTGATCAATGAGTTCCTTATGAGCATGACTGTCAAGGTTTTTTGAGATGATTTTAACAGCAAGACTAATCGTCAAATCTGCCACCTCGCCCTTAACACTTTGCAAAGCTTCTGCTTTATTCTGAGCAATTTCTTGATTCGCCTTCTCTTTTAAGCGACCTGCTTCTACTTTAGCATCTGCCAGAATATCTGCTTTACTCTTCTCTGCAGTCTCTTTAGCATTTTCAATGATTGTTTTGGCTTCGTTGCGACTACCAGCCAATTCATCTTCACGTTTTTGGGCAAGAGTTTCTGCTTTTTGACGAGCTTGTTCAGCTCCATCAATATCAGCAGCAATTTTATTTGCCCTTTCTTCGAAGACACTTGTCAAGTTTGACCACGCATATTTCTTAACTAAGACAATCAAAAGGATAAAAGAGCCAGCGATTAAAATAAAGTTACCAATTAATTCACCTACTGTTACGTGCATCTGTTACTCCTTTCTACTCTTCTCCATCATTTATCTTATTTCCTAAGTACATAGAAGACAACATGGTAAACACATAGGCTTGGATGCAGGAAATAAAGACAGAAAAGGCTGTCCAAGCCAAGTTAGCACCAAAAGCAACTGGATACCAATATAGAGCTTGATGAGATAGAGTGATTAGCAAACTAGCCATCACTTCTCCAGCAAAGATATTTCCGAACACCCGCAAGGCAAGTGATAAAAAGTTGGTAAACTCTTCTAAGATATTCATGGGAGTCATAAAGCCAGGTGTGATATAGGCTTTTAGATATTTTTTAATCCCACGGCGACGAATCCCTTCAATATGGGTCATCAGGATAATTCCAAATGACAAGGCCAAGTCAAACTGGAGATTTGCAGTTGGCGATGTCCAAAGGTTTGTCCCATCTGTAGTTTGAAGTTTCGCCATCAAACCGAGGTTATTTGCCAGTACCATAAATAGAAATAGACAAAGGAAAAAGAGCGAGTAGTCTTTCATGTAGCTTTTACCAATGTTAGGTTCTGTAAATCCAATAACGAAGTCATAGAAATACTCAAGTACATTTTGCTTTCCTTTGGGTTTCAAAGTCATATTGCGACTTGCCCAATAGATAAAGCCAAAAACAACTCCCACAATCAACAAGGTCATGGCTAACATGGTTAAATCAAAGGTAACAGGACCAATATTGATGGTTGGATTGATACTTTCTTCCATCTAGAATCCTCCCTTTTCTTCTCGTTCCATTTGTCTATTTGATGACGAATGAAAAGACGAGGGTAACCAAGAACGTTCCTTCAATAAAGGCAATCCCCATGATCATTAAGCTACGTAATTGTGGGATGATGTCTGGTTGGCGAGCTGCTGATTTGAACAAACCGTTCATCAACATACCTTCTGCAAGGGATACACCCATACAGGCAAGACAAAGACCGAAAAATGTTAAATTCATGATGAATTCTCCTTTTATTTAAAATTTACTTACTTAGTTTAGTCCTAAAATTTGTTTTTGTCAACTTTTTACTTACGTTGGAAGCGTTTCAGCTGATTTATTTCTATTTTTGCTATTTTTACACTATTCTATAGAAAGTTTTTCCATTTTAGATTGCGAGTTTTTCTTGATTTTACTATATTTTCTGAAACAAACCGAAAAATCCAAGTTAAGAACTTGGATCGATTCAGTTTATTTAAAATAGTAGGAATAGTGTTGTTTACAACCTGGATTAAATGGTGCACTGCAGTAAGGACAAGCCATCTGTTTTTGGTAATCTTGGAAAGTCATTGTCCTCTTACAAACCCCACATAAGATCGGTCGATCCTCAGAAAGCACCAAGGGATAGGGCGAAAACAAATGCGTTTCCATAGCATTGTGGCACTGATAGCATGCATAGTATTTCTTGCATTCATAACACTGGAGTGAAACAATATCCTTTTCACTATGATAATGAACACACCTGCTTTCATCATCTACCAATAAACCTTGAGCTTGAATCATTCCCTTTTCCTTATCTAGGCACGAACTGTAACACTTGTCCCGTCTTCCTTATAGAGGTTGATGAGACCTTCCTTGAGAGCGCGGACCATATCCCCAGCTTGAACAGGTTGTGGAACCTTAATGGTCAAGAGTTCCATTGGATTTGGGGCTCGGTCAATTTTATTGCCCTTGGCATCATGAAGATCTTCGATATAAGTATCAAAATGACGGAAACCTGGTCCATAAAACTCCACTTGGTCGCCTTCGTTGATGACATTCCGTTGACGAATGGTTGCCGTTTGAGTCGCATCATCATACGCTACCACTTCAGCGACAAACTTATATTCAGGAATTTTACGACGAGCGCCAAATAACTGTTCATTTTCTGTAGGTGTACCGTAGTAGAAACCTGTTGCCAATTCACGTTGAGCAACCTTCCACATCTCGTCTACCAAGTCTTGCTTGATGGCTTCAAATTTCTCAGGACTTTCAAGATAAGCATCTACAGCCGCCTTGTAACAGTTGGTCACAGTTGAAACATAGTGGATTGACTTCATGCGGCCTTCAATCTTGAGACTGTCTACACCGTTTTCAATCATATCCGGAATATGGTCAATCATGGACATGTCAACAGCTGACATCGAAAATTCTTCTGGAATTTCACCTTTCAGACTTTTACGTTCTTGACCAAAGGGCATGTCATAAAGATCGTATTTCCAACGACAAGACTGAGAACAGCCCCCACGGTTGGCATCACGCATACTCATGTGGTTTGATAACGTACAGCGACCTGAGTAAGAAATACACATGGCTCCATGGACAAAGGCCTCAATCTCAACATCAGTGCGTTTGCGAATCTCTGCCAATTCTTCCATTGAAACTTCACGGGCCAAAACCACACGAGTTAGACCAAGTTCTTTCCAGAACTCTAAAGTTTCATAGTTGGTCGCACTGGCTTGGGTTGAAAGATGGATTTCAAGACCAGGTGCTTCAGTTGCTGCAATCATAATCAAGGCTGGATCTGACACGATAACTGCGGCAATCCCGATGTCACGCAACTTACGGAACCATTCTCCAGCACCAGCTTCATTTCCTTCGTGCATAACCATGTTAGCAGCCACATAGACCTTGGCACCGTACTTAGCAGCAAACTGCACGCCTTCTTCCATCTGTTCAAAGGTGAAGTTTCCTGCACGGCTACGAAGACCATAGGCCTGTCCACCGATGAAGACTGCGTCCGCACCATATTGAACAGCTACTTTTAGCTTCTCTAAAGTCCCTGCAGGTGATAAAACCTCAGGACGTTTTAATGTTTTTGTCATTTTTTCTCCTATTTGCAATATAAAAGTTTGACGTTTTTCCTTCTCATTTTATAGTAAATAAGCAATAAAATCAAGCCTAGACAGATTGTTTTGACAATTCTAATCTTTTCTAAAACAAAAAACTAGCCTTTCTAGACTAGTTGTTCTCAAGATAAAATTCAAAGCGTTCGCCCACGTATTGACTCTTTACATACTCGAAAGCCGTCCCATCTTCAAGATAAGAGACCTGAGTCAAGGCTAAAATGGCATGACCCTTTTCGACTTCTAGATAGTGAGCAATCTTTTCCTTAGCCAATCTCGCATAAATGGTCTGTTGGGATTTGCCAATCCGGTAACCATGTTGCTGCAAGGTTTGGAAGAAATGACTGGTGATTTCTTCTTTTTTGAAATCCTTAATAAATTTCTCAGGAATGGATGCGACTTCATAGACTAGTGGAACTTGGTCAGCGTAACGCACCCGTTCCATGCGGATAATATTCTCTGTCGGAGTAATCCCTAGCTTAGCGACCTCTTGCTCATTTGGAATGGTTCTTCTGTAAGAAATGAGTTGGCTAGAAGGGACTTTCCCCTGAGATTTGACAATCTCCGTAAAACTGGTTGTCCCCCGCATTTTTTCTTGGACACGAGTGCTAGAGACAAAGGTTCCACTTCCTACACGACGCTCCAAAACTCCTTCCTCAACCAAGAGAGAGATAGCCTGGCGTAATGTCATCCGGCTAACTTGAAACTGTTCCGCTAAATCTCGCTCACTTGGAAGTCTCTCTCCGATTTTCCAATGATGCTCATCTATATCCTTCTTGATCTGATCGTGGATTTTCATATAAGCTGGTAACATGATTCTCACTTCTTTTCTTTATTTTCTCCATTGTACCGTATTTGCTAAGAAAAAGTCAAACTTTGCCTTGTTTAGTTGGTAATTCGCCCCTATTTGTGATAGAATATTGAAAAAGATATTTCTTTTGAGAAAGGAAAAAGATGAGCAACATTTCAACTGATTTGCAAGATGTCGAAAAAATCATCGTACTGGACTATGGTAGCCAATACAACCAGCTGATTTCACGCCGTATTCGTGAAATTGGTGTTTTTTCAGAGTTAAAAAGTCATAAAATCTCAGCCGCAGAGGTTCGTGCGATTAACCCTGTAGGGATCATCCTCTCTGGTGGACCAAACTCTGTATACGAAGATGGTTCATTTGATATTGACCCAGAAATTTTTGAACTTGGCATTCCAATTTTGGGAATCTGCTATGGTATGCAACTTTTAACTCATAAACTTGGAGGAAAAGTTGTCCCTGCTGGTGATGCTGGTAACCGCGAGTATGGCCAATCACCACTTACTCATACCACTTCTGCCCTCTTTGAAGGGACTCCTGAAGAACAGATTGTTTTGATGAGCCATGGCGATGCTGTAACAGAGATTCCAGCTGATTTTGTTCGTACTGGTACTTCTGCTGACTGTCCTTATGCAGCTATTGAAAACCCTGAAAAGCACATCTATGGTATCCAATTTCACCCAGAAGTTCGCCATTCTGTATACGGGAATGATATCCTTCGCAACTTTGCCCTTAATATCTGTAAGGCTAAAGGCGACTGGTCAATGGATAACTTTATCGAGATGCAGATTCAAAAAATCCGTGAAACTGTTGGAGACAAACGTGTCCTTCTCGGTCTATCTGGTGGTGTTGACTCTTCTGTCGTTGGCGTTCTTCTCCAGAAAGCAATCGGCGATCAATTAATCTGTATCTTTGTAGACCACGGTCTTCTTCGTAAAGGGGAAGCAGACCAAGTTATGGAGATGCTTGGTGGTAAGTTTGGTTTGAATATCGTCAAAGCAGACGCTGCAAAACGCTTCCTTGACAAACTTGCTGGCATTTCTGACCCTGAACAAAAACGGAAGATCATCGGTAATGAGTTTGTTTATGTCTTTGATGACGAAGCAAGTAAGCTAAAAGATGTAAAATTCCTTGCTCAAGGAACTCTTTATACTGACGTGATTGAGTCTGGTACAGATACTGCTCAAACCATCAAATCACACCACAACGTGGGTGGTCTTCCAGAAGACATGCAGTTTGAACTGATTGAACCATTGAACACTCTTTATAAAGACGAAGTTCGTGCCCTCGGTACAGAGCTTGGTATGCCAGACCACATCGTATGGCGCCAACCATTCCCAGGACCAGGACTTGCGATCCGTGTCATGGGTGAAATCACTGAAGAAAAACTTGAAACAGTCCGTGAATCAGACGCAATCCTTCGTGAAGAAATTGCCAAAGCTGGTCTTGACCGCGATATCTGGCAATATTTCACTGTCAACACAGGCGTTCGTTCAGTAGGTGTTATGGGTGATGGTCGTACTTATGATTACACAATCGCCATTCGTGCAATCACTTCTATCGATGGTATGACAGCTGACTTTGCCAAAATTCCTTGGGATGTCCTTCAAAAGATTTCTGTACGTATTGTAAATGAAGTGGATCACGTTAACCGTATCGTCTACGATATCACAAGTAAACCACCTGCAACCGTTGAGTGGGAGTAACGGTAACGAATATGTTTCTGCTATAGAACCGTTGAAAACGCAGGGTTTTAGCGATTTAAAAGCGTAAAAACTGTCTTAGTGATACTATTTTGATACGATAAATTGCAAGAATAAGTGCAACATTTACTCAAACTCATCCACTAGAGCTTCACAAGCTGTTCTGTAAGCTAAACATTTTCGTGGTCTGTGATTGATATCATATAAGGCTTTGTTCAAAGCCTCATCAGAGATAGCAGCTAAATCTGTTTTCTTTGGGAAATATTCTCTTAGTAAGCCATTTGCGTTTTCATTGCTTCCTCTCTGCCAGGATGAATAGGCGTCCGCAAAGAAAAAGGAAATTCCTAAATTCTCTACCAGAGGATAGCAGGCAAACTCTTTTCCCCTATCTGAGGTGAAGCTTTTAAGAGCCTCTTTTGGAAATAGCCTACAAAGTTGTTCGATGGCTGAAAACATGGATTTGGCTGTTCTATCTGGTATCTTGAAAGCTAAGTAAAAGCGTGTTTTTCGTTCTAGAAAAGTCGCTAAACACCCCTTGCTTTTGCCTCTGGAAGACACCACAGTATCGAGCTCCCAGTGACCGAAAGTTTTACGATTGCCGAACCTCTTTAGGACGTTTGGCAATCGACGTACCAATCCTAAATGTCCCACGTGTTTCTTTGGGTTGTCGAGTTTTGCCCTTTCGGCGAAGAATGCTTAAATCCAGATCAATCAAACCAGCATAGAGCCAGTTATATATGGTTTTAAAAGCGACCATTGGCTTTTGTTCAAGCTGATAGCGACCCCAAATCTGTTCAGGCGACCAGGAGGATTTTAAACCGTCCTCAATTTCCTTTTTCAACTTTGGTGTCAAACAAGGCTTCCGACCTTTTTGCTTAGCCCTATGGTTGTACTGTTCCTGTGCTAAGGCTGCAGAATAAGCATTTTGGCATCGTCTTAACTCTCTTGAAATGGTAGACTTATGGACGCCAAGTTTACTTGCAATTTGGCAAGGTTTCAAACCTAATTCCAAGTAGGATTCTATCTTTATTCGGTCAGTTATGGTAAGATGGGAGTAGCTCATAGTTTTTCCTCGGGTTCTGTTTGTGTGGTTACTTACAGTTTACACCAATGAAACGCTATGAGTTTTTTTGAAACACTATGAGTTTTTTTGTTGCACTATATTTTACAATTTATCATACTAAAAAGTCCCAAGAGTAGGTTCAAAAGGGAGTTGTAGAATTTAGGTGAATTGTTTATTGGAGGAGAATTTATTTATATGAAGAAGAAGAAAGAATTGGCAGAACTTGCAGGTGTCAGTACATACACGATAAATAAGCTTAATAAAAATGAGAATGTTACTGTGGAAGTCCTTGGGAAGAACTGCAAGGTATTGGATTGTAGCTTAGATGATATTATGGAATTTGATGGTAAAGAATGGAGGGGTTATGGGAATTGAAATTAAAGAAAGTTTGTTGATACAAAAAAGTCAAATAGATGAAAATTTTTTGTGTGCTATTGACGAAAATATAAATATTATTTCGGAAGTATACTTATTAATTAATTGTTATCAAAAACGAGGGGAAGATTTTGGATTTGATGAATTATTAAAGGAGATAACACATGATGCGTTTGCATCAATATATTTTTGTTTGCAAGGTTTTTATAGACAGAGTTATATTAGCTTAAGATGTATCTTAGAAATGGGGATTTCTCTTTTTAAATTTAAGGATAATAATTATGCGTATTTACTTTGGAAAAACAATAAAAGAGATATTATTTGGAGTGAATTTAATAAAGAAAATGACGGTATATTAATTAATCAGTATTGGGAATTATTTTTAAAAGGTGATTTCAGAACTTTTAATTCCGCTATAAATAGTTGTTACAGAGAATGTTCAGAATATGTTCATGGAAAAGATGAATACTTGAAACAATTAAAAGATTTTCAAGTTAAATATAATAAAGACATATGCGACAATATTTTAAAAATGTGTAAAGAGATACTTTCATTACTTATTGTTGGAACAAGTATTAGATTTGGAAACCATCCTGATGAGTTTACTAACAGAGTGGATGCTTTATTAACGGAATATGAGGTAATTTAAATGAGTACAAATTTCATTATAAGAACAGAAGATATTAAGTTAAGTGAAATAAAAAAAATATATGTTGAAACAAAATCAGACAGAAATATTATAAATAATTTAAAGTCTAGTTCTCAATTATTGCTTATAGGGAGTAGAGGAATTGGAAAGACTATGCTGATTAAAGTGGCTGAGAGTGAGTTGAATAGCGAATATTCTGCTAAAAAAGTATTGCCGGTATATTTGAGTTTTAGCAAAAGTATGCTTGTTAATAATCCTTTTGACAATAAAAATTTTCAGTATTGGATGTATGCGAAACTATTGAATGAATTTAGAAATGCAATCCTTGAAAAGGGTATTATTACGGCAAATAGTGATCCATTTAAAATGTTATTTAACCGCGAAAAATCAAGCGAAAGCAATCTTGATAAGTTTATAACAGTTTTGGAAAGATCATGGAGAGATCAGAAAAAAATTTCGAAAACGGAAATTGTGGAAATATTAGGGATAGATGAATTAAACTTTAGAGTAGTAGATGACATCGATTTTATAAAAGAAATTATAAAAAATTTTTGTGTTAAGTTTTCGGTTGAAAAAGTCATATTCTTTTTTGATGAGGCTTGTCATAATTTTATACCTAGGCAACAAAGAGAATTTTTTAGCATGTTTAGAGATTTGAGAAGTCCGTATATTTGTTGTAAGGCGGCTGTTTACCCAGGAATAAGCTATTATTCTACACTTCAGTTATTTCATGATGTTAATAGTGTGGTAGTTGAAAGAAACATTAATGATAAGAATTACATTAATAGTATGAGAGAGATGGTTAAGTGTCAAATAGATGATGTTAAGTTTATAGAAAAACTAGAAAGTCAGGGGCAATGTTTTGATGCGTTAATCATGTGTTGTGATGGAAATCCAAGGCTTTTACTTAAGAGTATAGAACAAGCTAGTGAAGGATTTAAAAGTTTTAAAAAAAATAACGTTAGTTCAACAATAAAAGATTTTTATCGTGTTCAAATTTGGCAAGAACACACTAAATTGTCATCATTTTATTCAGGGCACAAAGAAATGATAGATTGGGGAAGGACATTTATAGAAAGGGATGTTTTAGAAGAAACAAAGAATAAAAATGAAAAGAATAATAAGAAAACAATTTTTTTTGCTATACACAAAGATGCTCCAGAATCAGTAAAATCTTCTGTTAGAATTCTTGAGTATTCAGGAATTATTAGGTTACATACAGAAGGAACAAAGGTACGTGGAGAAGTTTATGATAGATATCAATTGAATCTAGGAGTTGTGGTTGCTAGTGAAGGGACAACTTCTGTGGTTGAACGAAGTAAGGAAATATTTGATAATCTATCCATTAAAATTTATACAGAGTATGGTAAAAATTCGCCAGCTTTTAATGATATAAATAAGAGTATTAGTTTAGAAAATGCATCAGAAGATATGTTTTTGGTATTAAATAATATATTGAAAAGACCATTGGACATATTAGATTTAACTCAACATAAAAAAGATGAGCTTCAAAAAATTGGAATTAAAACTATAGAAGATATTCTTAAATCAACCGAAGAGGATTTACAAAGAGCTAATTATATAGGTCCATTTTATTCTAGAAAAATATATAATATTGCATATAATGCTGCACTTGAATACATCTCGGGTTAGGTAATAAAATTTAATGTCAGAATATGAATAACTACAACAGCTTGTCGAAATCTTAACAAATCTTTCAGTATCACTCTTGATACTGATATGATACTAAATAATTCAAAAACTACGAAAAATAGGTATAAAAACAACTAAAAATAGGAGCTAAAGAAATACTGATATAGAAAAAGAGAAACAAATATGCTATGGAAATTATCGAGTGGGAGTAGAGTAAGTTATTCAAAAGAAAACGCTTGAAATCAATAATTTCAGCGTTTTTATTTTCTTAATAGCACCAATTTAGCACCAAAAACTATTTTTCACTCTTTAAAACTATTATCTTTTTAACAGTTTGGTATTATCTATAGACATGCCTCTCTTTGATTCACTAATAATTCTCACATTATCGTTAGATAACTCATAAACATGGTAAAAACATTATTATATTCAAACTCACCTATCACCTCTTCTTTCCTCATTATCATTCACCCTTGAATATGAATTATCACTCACCGCTACTTTTCCAGTCATTATAAAACCTATTGAAATATAAGTTTCAATAGGTTTTTCTATATCTAAAAAAGGATTTTTACAATACTATTTTATATGAATTAAGATTTGTCAATTAGTCACGTTTCTGAAATAATAAGAATTTAGCAATTACAAGACTAATAAGACCTACAAAAACAAGGATTCTAGTGTCATTCGTACCTGTTTTAGGCAACTCTTCCTTTCCACCAGGAGGAGTGCTCGGTGGAGTATAAGTATTTTTAAAAGTATTCTTTCCACCTTCATACGAAACTGAAGCAACCAATTTACCATTGTTTTCGACTACTGTGATCGTTGCTTTGATTTCACTTGGATCATAAGTGATATTTTTCTCATCGCCTTTTACTTCACGAATAGTGTAGTTATAAATGCCTGCTTTATTAAAGTTTAGAGCAGTAAAGTCGATGTTCCCATTTGCCTTATTCTTAATAGTTTCTATCACTGTCCCATTTGCGTCACTTAAAGAAAATGAAAACTCACCATCTTTTAAATTTCGACCAACTAACAGTTTCTTTGCTGTTAATTGAGCTTGTGCAGGGACTGTTTTCTTATCTACAATTGTTTTAGTAGCTAATCTATAAGTAGTATCAAAGTCTTCTGGCTTGACCTTAACATCTTCAGCTAAATCATAACCAGTTGGAGCCTTTGTTTCTTTTAGAGTATAGGTATCCTTCAAGAGATTTCCTACTTCAGCAATACCTTGCTCGTTTGTTTCAATTTTTGCAACAACTTGACCAGAACGATCACGAATCACATCGAACTGAGCGCCTTTCAAGGCAGAACCATCTTCAGAAACCTTCTTAATCTGAACCTTAAAGGTATAACCTTCAGCTTTACCATTTCCAGAATAGATGATATAGACAGATTTATAAGTTTCTTCTATACCATTTGTTGTAGTTAAAGTGGCATCATTAGAGAATTGTTCTCCTTCAACTGGAACATAAGGCAATTGAACAGCGTAACTGATCCAAATACCTTCGTTCGCAGACAAGTCAGGCAACTGGACTGAGAAGTTGTCTGCATTAAATGTTATCGGAGTCTGTGCAGTAATATCAACGGAATTGTCTAAGAACCAATCTCCATTACGGAACACCCAATTTCCTTTATAGACTTTAAAAGTTTCTTGTTTGTAGCTAGCATTTGGTATTTTAAGTACATCTACCACTTTAATACCCGTCATTGGTTTACCACTGCGATTGACAGAGATGGAATAACGACCGATAGTTGGTTCAGTTGCATCTTGCCAACCAACCTTATTTAGGTTATCCTTTATAGGTTGTCCAATGCCTTTGAAATTAACCTTACCTGCAGGATAAATTTTCCCACTAACTGTAATATCGATCTGAATTTCCTTTGCAGTTTTTACAAGATCGTGATTGACACGTACATAAAAATAAAAAGTTCCTTTGACATCTGAATGCGTTTCAACATAAGGTTCATATGTAATAGTCGCAGTTTTTGTTTCTCGATCGACTACAGCTTTAGCAACTAAATGTCCATCCTGATCTTTTATATCGTAGTTACTTGTTACAGGCAAATAAAGTACATCTGGTAATTTTACAACAGTAGTATCTCCCGCCATTACTTTATTATTGTGTAAATTGAAATCAACTGTTAGACGAAATTGTTGCCATTGGTCTATGTTTGGAGAGTTTAGTTCATTGCCCTTCTCATCTGCTAAATACGCGCGGGTAATAACATCCGCATGTTCTGTAGCAGATACTTTGGATTCCATATTAAAAAAGAAACCAAACAGTATCGTTAATGTGAGAAAAGCCATCATCAAAACTTTTTTCATCTTCCTACTCCTTAAAATTCCTATTTATATAATGTTAAGTTATACAGTACTATTATACCTTTATTATTTATAAAACTCAAATAATATCCGGTTAAAATAAATTTTTATTATTTCAGTTTTCAAACTATTTGTTTAGGTATAGAAATAACGAACTTCTTTTGTTAGCATGAAATTTCTATTATATAAACATTATATTTCTTGAAACTTTAGTAAAAAAAGGGAACCAAAGTTCCCTCTCTTGTCTACATAAGTTTATGAATTGTGAAGAACTAGCAATTCTTTGCATAGACTATTTACGCTTCTTCTTCGCTTTTTTCATTTTGTTAGCCATGCGTTTCATTGACTGTTTCATAGCAAATTCACCGATTTTACCTTTAAGTCCTCCACCAAACATCTGGCTCATATCTGGCATTCCAGCTCCTCCAAGAGCTGACATATCTGGCATGCCGCCTTGTCCCATCATGCCTTCAAGGGCAGACATATCCATTCCTCCCATATTTGGCATATTTTTAGGAAGGTTATTTGGATTGATTCCCATTTGCTTCATCATCTTGTTCATATCACCAGACATGACACCTTGCATGAGCTGTTTGGCCTGGTTAAAGTCCTTGATAAATTTATTGACTTCAACAAAGGTATTTCCAGAACCTGCAGCGATACGACGGCGACGACTTGGATTTAACAAATCAGGATTTTCACGTTCTTCAGGAGTCATAGAAGACACGATGGCACGTTTACGCGCAATCTGGCGCTCATCCACCTTCATATTTTGAAGAGCTGGATTGTTAGCCATACCTGGAATCATCTTGAGCAAGTCTTCCATCGGCCCCATGTTTTGCACCTGATCCAATTGATCGATGAAATCATTGAAATCAAAGGTGTTTTCACGCATCTTCTCAGCCATTTCAAGAGCTTTTTGCTCATCGTATTCCTGAGAAGCTTTCTCGATCAAGGTCAGCATATCCCCCATACCAAGGATACGGCTTGACATACGGTCTGGGTGGAAGGTTTCGATATCTGTAATCTTTTCACCCGTACCAGTGAACTTGATTGGTTTTCCAGTGATGTGACGAACAGACAAAGCTGCACCACCACGAGTATCCCCATCAATCTTGGTAAGAATAACCCCAGTCACTTCTAACTGAGCATTAAATTCACGAGCAACATTGGCCGCTTCCTGACCAATCATGGCATCAATGACGAGCAAGATTTCATTTGGCTGAGCCAGTGCTTTAACATCACGAAGCTCATTCATCAAAAGCTCATCAATCTGCAAACGCCCTGCCGTATCAATCAAGACATAGTCGTTGTGATTGGCTTGCGCTTGCTCCAAACCTTGGCGAACAATCTCAACAGCTGGCACTTCTGTTCCAAGGGCAAAGACAGGAACATCAATTTGTTGTCCAAGTGTTTTCAGCTGATCGATGGCTGCTGGACGATAAATATCTGCCGCAATCATCAAAGGACGTGCATTTTCTTCCTTCTTGAGTTTATTAGCCATCTTACCAGCAAATGTTGTTTTACCAGCCCCCTGCAAACCGACCATCATGATAATGGTTGGAATTTTTGGTGACTTGATAATCTCAGCCGTGTCGGAACCTAAAACGGCTGTCAGTTCCTCATCCACGATTTTGATAATCTGTTGGGCAGGATTGAGGGTATCAATGACCTCGTGTCCGACTGCACGTTCACGAACCTTCTTGATAAAGTCCTTTACAACTGGCAAAGCAACGTCGGCTTCCAGCAAGGCCAAGCGAATCTCTTTGGTTGCTTCTTGAACATCAGCCTCAGAAATTTTTCCTTTTTTACGTAAATTTTTAAAGACGTTCTGCAAACGTTCTGTTAAACTTTCAAATGCCATTTTTCTTCCTCTTATTCTCTATTATCAATGCTTGTTAAAATTTCTATCTGCTCCAGCAGAAAGTCATCCTTGGGATAACGCTCTAAGATCTGGTCAAAAATCTGACTGCGGACAATGTAGTCGGAATACATGTGCAGTTTCATCTCATAATCTTCTAGAATCTTTTCCGTACGCTTGATATTGTCATAGACAGCCTGACGACTGACACCGAACTCCTCAGCAATCTCAGCAAGACTATAATCATCAGCATAATAGAGTTCAATATAGTTCATCTGCTTGTCTGTCAAAAGCGCCGCATAAAATTCAAAAAGGGCGTTCATACGATTGGTTTTTTCGATTTCCATAACTTTTATTATACCAAAAAAACGATTATACTGCTAGAGTAGAAGCACTTCAAATAGACTAAGAAAAAAAGAACCTTGCAAAGCAAGATTCTTTTAGTGTCTGACTTAAATAATTGTTCTTCTGGGAACTTAATCGAATTAAGCTTCGATTTCTGTAACCATACCTGAACCAACAGTACGTCCACCCTCACGGATAGAGAATGTAGTACCTTGTTCTACGGCGATTGGGTGGATCAACTCAACGTCGATAGTCACGTTATCACCAGGCATTACCATTTCAGTACCTGCTGGAAGTTCGATTGAACCTG
>CAUSPE010000031.1:0-19831 GCA_963533485.1 uncultured Streptococcus sp. | reverse complement strand
ACTCAAAAGCGAGCGGTATTCAAACCTACTCCTATAGCGATGAACCTGATTATCCAAGTAAGATGAATAAATACTGGCACAATCACCCAGATCGTATGAGTGAAAGCAAACGCCTCGCCGCTGCCATCCACTCCTCTCTTCTAGCAGAAACAGGGGCCAAAGACGCTGGTCTGTTGGAGAGCAGCTATGCCGTACTACGCGAAACAGCCAAACCAGCCGTTCTCCTAGAACTTGGTTATATGGATAATTTCTCCGAAAACCAACAAATTAGAGATAGCTACTACCAAGATAAACTGGTCGCAGGCATCGTAAAGGGGATCCAAAAATATTACGCTGGTCGATAAAAAAGTCTCGAGAAATCTCGAGACTTTTTTATTTATCTTCTTTTTTATCCTTATCAGGAAAGAGGTAGCCAAGTCCTACACAAGCTAGCACACCGGCACCAATCACCAAACCACTTGAAATTGGCAAGAGATCAAAAATAGCATTTGCAATGATAAAGGCGATGATCAAGCACATCAAGCTAGCCTTGTAGTCTTTTTTCAAAAAGTTTTCTAGCGTGAAATAAAGGAACAATCCTACCGGAATGAGTGACCAGAGGTTGATATCCAAACTTGGCCAACCAACAGAACCGAAATACAATACTAGCGCTGCTGCTACTAAAAATACAAGTCCCAATAATTTTTTCATTTTTTTGTCTCCATTTTCTTTTTTAGGTTCTTGAGTTGTCTGATACTGACCCCTCACGTCCCTTACATGAATCATTATAGCAGAGGAATTTTTCAAGAACAAGCCCTTTTGCCTATCTGGTCAATATCTCTGTCTAAGTGGTTGAATATTTGTAACAAAAGAAAAAGAAGCCCTAATGAGCTTCTTGATTTTGCCGATTGTAACAGTATTTTTGAACGAATACCATCTAGTTTTTCTTTTCCTTTGACTCTAGAGAAGATTTGATTGATTCACGGTCTGCTTGTAGTTGAGCTAAGTTCTTTTCTGCTTCCTCAAGTTTACTGGTATCTGGTTTCACACGATAATAAACATTTTCTGGTTTCATTAACATCGCTCCATACTCTTGCCCAGAAAGTAGTCTTTCCTCAGCATGATTGCTTTTATCTGTAATCTTTCCGTCATCAGCGGGTTGCATAACAACTCCACTTGGCACAGCTACTACTACAAATCCTCCAGCAACAGAATCTTTTATCCATGCACTGATAGACGCTGTCTCAGGGTTACGACTATCTTGACCTTTTGATACCTTTAATCCAACTACAGATTCGTACTTTTGATCATTTGTAAACCAAGTCGCACGTACTTCTCCAGAATCATTGATAATGTATTCATTACCAGATTGACTACGCCAAGTACCTTCTAAACTAGACAGATCATTGTTCTTGATTGCTTCAATATCTAATTTTGGAACAGCAGTTTCTTTCTTGAACTTGCTAACAAGTGCTTCTGCTTCCGTAATTTTGGTATCTAAAGCAGTCAGTTGATCCTTGAGTTTCTGAATTTCCTCCTGTTTATCCTTATCAGTCTCATCTGTCTTTCCTTGGCTTGTAGACGATTGACTTGTTGACTCTGTAGTTGAAACGGCAGACGATGCTTGATTTGACTCTTTCTTTCCAATCAAAGAATGCGAGAAAACACTTACTAGGATTATAGCAACTAAAATACCGAGGACTAACCCAATATAGATTTTAATGTTTCTAGTTCCTCTCGCAAACTTTTTAGTTGACTGCGCCTCTGCTAATTCTGATGCAGTCGGCTTGCGACCATTCGCCTCCTCAAATTGTTTTACCCATTCTTTCTTATTCATAATTTTCTCCTTTTTGATTTCTATTCAGCCAAGCTTTCGAGACTTCATTCGTTATTATCCATGGATTTTTATAATTTTTAGAAAACCTATGCAAAAAATTCTAGAATGATTAACAGCCTATAGTCCTCTAAAACGGAACGAAAACAAGTGCTTATTAATATATATTATACCACAAAATATAAATTTTAGTTTTTATTTATAAGCAGGAGTTTCAGACGTTAAATAGAACCTATCTCAAACGTTCCACCTTTCCTATAGTTACAAAAAAAGAAGCCCGTTTGGACTTCTTGATTTTGCCGATTGCAGGGTTTGAACCTGTGACCTACGCGTTACGAGTGCGTTGCTCTACCAACTGAGCTAAATCGGCGATTACCCTTTTAGTATAGCACTCTGAGAATAGATGTCAAGAAATTTTCATCTCCATTAGAAAAAGCCTGTCCTGAGACAAGGCTTTGAGATTCTTCCTTTTACGAACCCGCACTTTCGTAGGCATCTAAGCCCCTGTCCCATAGTTTCAAAGAAATTGCAAAGAAGACAAGGGAAATCAAAATCAAACCACCAATGTTAAAGAGCCCATCCTTGTCCTGCAAGAAATAGCTGGCAGGATAGTAGGCTGTAAAGGCAAAGGGGATGATAAAGCTAATCAACCAACGAAGAAGGGAATTGTAAATAGAAATCGGATACTTGGCAAAGTCATTAAACATATAAAAAATGTAAATCATGGCACCTGACTGCTTGGTCCAAAAAGCGATGCTGGCAGTCGCGATTTTCAAGGAAGTATAAATCAAGGTCGCAAAAGGAATACAGACTAGGAAAAGCAGGAATTTGGGAAGAGTCCAAGCAATGCTTGATACCGTAGTCACTAGCAAGATTCCACCGACCAAGAGTTCGCCCAAGGCATCAATCTGAAAGGTCTCAACTAGGATGTGAAAGAGAGGATTGATGGGACGAGTCAGATACTTGTCAAACTCCCCTTTTCGGACTAGTCGTTGACCTAGTGCCCAGAGATTGTCAAAAAAGAGATGGTCCAATCCCTTGGGAATCAAAGAAAATCCATAGATAAATGCAATCTCTTGAAAGGTCCAACCCTCTAGCGAAGGGATGTGTTGAAAGATGACATTGAGAAACAAGAGGTTCAAGCCTTGGGTCAGAAAGACTCCCAAGACACCAACCACAAAATCAACCTTGTACTCCATGATTTGCTTGATGTATTGTCTGATAAAAATCAAATGCATGCGTTGATATTTTTTCATACTAACCTCCTTGAATGGTGATGAATGACTGGACTCGTTTCCAAATCAACTGAGACAAGCCCACCATCACTATGAGCCAGAAGAACTGTAGCAAGAGTGCTTGAAGAATCTGACTGGCATCGTATTTCCCAACAATGATCATGACTGGAGTATAAATCAAGGATGAAAAAGGCAAGAAGGACAGAATATCTGATACGATCTTTGGAAAGAAAGCCAAGGGAATCAAACTCCCAGACATAAAGTCAATCAGAGAATTCTTAAGAAGATTAGAGCCCCATAAATTTTTAAACACAAAGGCTGAAAATCCAAAGCAGATATTAAAGAAAAAGTTGATCAGGTAGGCTAGGATTAAGCTAAAGAGATAAAGGGTGGTTAATCCCAGTACTTCTACAACCCCTTGCCCAGATAAAATTTTCATCAAGACAATCACACTTAAAAATGGCAGTCCAACAGAGATAAAAATCAACCACTTGGAACCAAGTTCCGTAAAGAGGTAAGAAGCCGCAAAATGCACCGGTCGCAACAAACGCATGATAATGGAACCATCCTTGACCTCATCACCAATCATAAAGGAGCTATCTGACCTGGTCAAAAGATTAGTCACAAAACTCATAATGATGTAGAGGGTGATATCTGCCATGCTGAAGCCCTGAATCAAAGAATCTTGCGAGGAATCAAAGACCGCCTTCCAGAGATAGAAAGCAACAAAAGCCCCCATGACATCGCCAATCCGATAGAGAATAAAGTTGACTCGATAGGTGATCAACTCCTGAACACCTGCATTGATAAAGGGTTTATAACGTCTCCACAATTTGACCATCTTAGAGCTCCTTCCGATAGAAGCGACGGATAATATCCTCAATATCCGTATCCAGCATCTTCAAATCGCGGATTTCAAAATCAGACAGGGTTTGCTTGATAATCTCAGCCGACTGGTAGCGGGAACTATCAAATTCAATATTGAGACTGTTTCCTTGTCTATCAATAGTCATATCTGAAAAACCTTCATAGTGAGAAAAGAGATGACTTTGACCTGGCACCAGTTCAAAAGAAAGAGTCTTCATCTTGCCAAAGGTTTCCTTGAGCTGGCTAACCGTTCCATCAAAAATCTCCTGCCCCTTGTCAATCATAAAAATCCGATCACAAAGTTGCTCAATGTCGCTCAGGTCGTGAGTGGTCAAGAGAATGGTTGTTTCTTCCTCCTGATTGATTTGAGTAATTGCCCGACGAATGTTATCCTTGACCGAAACGTCCAAACCAATAGTCGGCTCATCTAAAAAGAGAACCTTGGGATTGTGGAGCAAGGAAGCCGCAATATCCGCCCGCATCCGTTGACCCAGTGAAAGAGTCCGCACAGGATCCTTGATAAAGTCCTTCAAATCCAAGACTTCATTCAAAAAGTCCATGCGCTTATGAAAGAGCGAGTCTGGCACATCGTAAATCTCTTTCAAGACCGTATAGGTCTCTTGCAGAGCCAAATCCCACCATAGCTGGGTGCGTTGTCCAAAGACCACTCCAATATCCTTGACATAATCCTGACGGTTGTCCTTCGGAATCTTACCATTAATCCGACAAAAACCAGATGTCGGTTTCAAAATCCCTGTCAGCATTTTGATGGTGGTTGACTTCCCAGCACCATTTGCGCCGATAAAACCTAAAATCTGGCCCTTTGGTACCTCGAAGGTCAAATCCTTGACCGCTTCAAAAGTCTGCTTTTCAGGATGAATAAAGGAGCGCAAAGCCCCCTTTAATCCAGGTTCCTTTACTGTCTTCACAAAATTTTTCTGAAGATGTTCCACTTCTATCATTGCCATATCTATCTCCCTACCGTAAGGAATAGCAACATTGTATTTTTGACTACAAATATTCTAAATCCTTACTTTCTAAACTTTCTAATTGTTATTCTTACAGAAGGCTTTATACCAACCTATTATAGTCCAATAAAAAAAGGAATGCAAGCGTTTGCCTACAGATTGTGAAATTGAAAATTTCTCTCTAAAAATAATAGTTTTAATCAAAAATTCTGATTTGATAATTTCCTAGAACACCAAAAAAACCACCCAATGGGCAGGTTACGAATTGTAAAAAGCAAACTATTTTGATCAATATGATTCACTATTTAATCAAAGAACTAATCTTTCATAATTCTTTTCACAATCCCATCTCTATTAATTAGAAAACAATCTGGAAAGGTCATCTGCTCCCATTTTTCATAATCAAAACTGGAATCAAAGTGATGTAGTAGTATTCCTATCAAATTCCCGTGTGAACTAAGTAAAATCGTTTTTTCTGAGTATCTCTCTTCCAATTCCATTAAAAAATCTAGTACTCTAGCTAGTGCATCTTGGTTTGATTCCCCTTCTGAAAGAGATTCACTGGGATTTTGCCATAAATATTTAATACTGTCTTCAAACTCAGAATCTTTTATAAAGGTTGAAGATAATTTTCGCTCTCGTAACCGATTATCAAGAACTATTTTATCAAATTGAATTGGCGAGCTATTAATCGTTTCAAATGCTCGTTTATAAGGACTAGAAAAATAATAATCAATATTAAAAGAATTCAAAAAATCTAACTGGTCAAGAGATGAGAATCCTTTTTCTGATAAAGTTCTATTGAAATCATCACTTGAAAATCTTGAATGAGCATGTCTAAGTAAAATATAAGAATTATTCATAAGTCATTACCTTTCAATTATTATCATCAGTCTCAATAGATTTTTAAGCCCTCAATTATTCTCTAAAAATTCTTTAATGCGAGAAACAATAGCATCGCTTTGATAATGATAGAGGTCGTGAGGCGCATCCATATAGACGACTTGAACATTAGACTGGTCGCTTGCAAATCTCTCTGCATAACGTTGCCACTCAGATTGACTAAAGCTAGTGCCTTCACCGTTAGACACCAGTAATAAGGTGGGAATTTTCGGATTGATGCTAGAAGTAACTTTCTTGGCATTTTCCTTTACCGTTTGAGATTCATGAAGCATGGCTTGTGACATCAACTGCTTATAAGCTAGAAATCTATATTGTTTTCGTTCAGTTTCAGTCAGAGTTTGATTTTTTATATAAAAAGACCCAGGGAAGTAGCGTAATAAACCAATCTTGCTGCTCCAATATGCCACAGTGAGCAAGGCCTGATTATCCTTTAAATTCTCATAACTTGACGGCAGTGCCCAATCCAGACCAATCAAGGCTTTCACTTCATCAGGATACTTCTCCTGCCAAGCCAAACTCTCTAGACTGGCCATGGAATGAGACAGAATGATAAACGACCCTGTGATATTTGCTTGGGAAAGAGCTTGGCGAGTCTCAGACAAAACCTCCATCACATCTCTTGAATGATTGCTATCATCACTATAACCATATCCCGCTCGCTCCACGATGACTACCTTATATCGTTTCGATAAGGATTCCGATATATTTTTAAAGTCCAATATGGGAGAAGCAATACCAGCACCTGAGAGAACTACTATAGTCTCAGGTCCATCCCCTTCAACGTAAATATTTATTTGATGTCCATTGACAAGAACTTGTTGTCCCATAGGTGTCAGTGAGGCTTCTTCCTTTTCCAAACTGATACGGTGAAAGATGAATGTAGCGAGTAAAAACAAAAGAATGAAACTGAGAAAGCCAAGAAACCATTTTTTCAGTATTTTCATAGCATTATTGTACAAAAAATAGAACCTTTTAGCAACTTAAGATTAGTTCTTCTACAGTATATTCGCTCTATAGCCAGACACAAAAAAACCCACCCAATGGGCAGGTTTCTGTTTTGTATTGTTCAGCTAGATTAAGCTTTACCTTCTGAACCGAATACGTCGATACGTTCTTCAACTGATGCTTGGATAGCTTTTACACCGTCAGCCAAGAATTTACGTGGGTCGAAGAGTTTCTTCTTGTCGTATTCTGCTTCGTTTGCTTCGTAGTCACGAGCAAATTTACGAGTTGCGTTAGCGAATGCGATTTGGCATTCAGTGTTAACGTTAACTTTCGCAACACCAAGTTTGATAGCTGCTTGGATTTGCTCATCAGGAATACCTGAACCACCGTGCAATACGATTGGGAATCCTGGAAGAGCTTCTGTCAATTTTTGCAAGTGATCAAGGTGAAGACCTTCCCAGTTTGCTGGGTAAGGACCGTGGATGTTACCGATACCAGCTGCCAAGAAGTCGATACCAGTTTCAACCATTGCTTTAGCGTCTTCGATTGGAGCCAATTCACCTTTACCGATGATACCGTCTTCTTCACCACCGATAGTACCAACTTCAGCTTCTACTGAGATACCTTTAGCGTGTGCTTTTTCAACAACGTCTTTAGCCAATTTAAGGTTTTCTTCAACTGGAAGGTGTGAACCGTCAAACATGATTGAAGTGTAACCAACTTCGATACACTCAAGTGCATCTTCGTAGTGACCGTGGTCAAGGTGGATAGCTACTGGTACAGTGATACCCATTGACTCAACAAGGTTAGCGATCAAGTTGCGAGCAACTTTGTAACCACCCATGTATTTAGCAGCACCCATTGAAGTTTGGATCAAAACTGGAGCTTTTTTAGCTTCTGCTGCACGCAAGATAGCTTGAGTCCACTCAAGGTTGTTTGTGTTAAATCCACCAACTGCATAACCGTTGTCACGAGCTGCTTGGACAAATTTTTCTGCTGAAACGATTGCCATTTGTCAGGCCTCCTATATATTTTTTGGGACATCCCATTTACATTGTTCATTTTATCACTTTTTGATAAAAAAAGCTAGTTTTTCCCATACTTTAGATTGAATTTCTTCCAATCCAATCAATGTAAACCCTTTCTTCTCCTTAGTCCTGAGTGACTTTGGGATAACGTATGAAGAAGGTCAAGCGATCACCCTGCATCTCAAAATGATAAGGTAATTTCTCGTGTTCTAATAAACTTTTGACCACAAAGATCCCCATCCCCGAACCCTTGGCCTTGCGACTAGCATTGTCAGAAAAAGACTGGGCCAGTTTTTCCTGTTCTTCAGGACTACAGCTATTCTCGATAAAGATTCCTCCTTCTCTCTCGCCGATATGAACCAAGCCACCTGGAGTGGAGTGCTTGATAGCATTGCTGATGAGATTCGATAATATCAGTTTCATAACAGATGGGTTTATGTAAGCCTGCTGATGGGACAAGCTAATGTCTATCTGAACTTTTCTTTCCTTAGCTAACAAAGCATAATCCTTAACCAGAGTTTGCGTCATCTGGAGTAGGTCAATGTTCTCCTTCTCCTCTCGCAATTCCTGAACAGAAGAAAGAGAAAGTATCTGAAGAACGTGGTGACTGAGGTCATCCACAATCCCCAAGGCTACTCCCAGATAGTGGTCCCTATCCTTGTAACGACCGATATTTTCTTTCATATTTTCAATTAGGATTTTGAGACTAGCCAGAGGGGTTTTCAGTTCATGAGAGGCCCCTCGTAGGAATTCAACCTTCATTTTTTCTAACTGGAGAATGGCTTCATTCTTCTCATGCAAGTCCTCAATGACAGTCAAAAGATGCTGGTAAAGGCTATTGATCTGTTCCTTAAGATCACCAATCTCATCCTTAGAATCCACACGCAAACGTACTTGAGCATCCAGATCCATCATCCGACGGGTCACCCGCTTGATTTCCAAGATCGGCGCAACAATGGTCCGAGCATAGATGTAGGATACCAAGAGGGAAATCAAAAATGAAGCCAGCAAGGTATAGGGGAGAAATTGGAGACTAATCTGCTCTGCTTCCTTTTGCAAGTCCATGGAAGCTAGAAATTGGAGAGTCATTGTGCTACCATCTTGCGTTTTCACCTCACGCTCCTCAATAAAGAGGGAAGTGGTCTGGCGATTCGCGTCTAGTGGAAGATTGTCCTTGACTTCTAACTTGTCCTCAGTCATCTCTCCCTTGACAGCTCCTTTGATATCACTGCTCTGGGAATACAAGTCTAAGACTTGCTCGATACTCTGCCTATCCTTTCCTTCTAGGGACTGGGCAATGGCTGTCGCTTTCTGGCCAATGGTTTCCTGACGGTGGCTCAGATAAGTAGAGGGAAAGAGAAAATAAATGGCTAAATGAAGACAAATAACCAGAACACTAAAAATCGAGAAGGTATAGATAAAAATCTTTGTAAATAAACCTGTTCGTTTCATTTTCGCTCCAATTTATAACCAACATTGCGCACAGTGAGGATACAATCCAAGTCTAGCTTTTTCCGCAGTTCCTTGATATAAACATCAATGACACGGTCAAAGGGAACCTCATCTGTCGCCTTCCAGACAGCATCGATAATCTGAGAACGAGTCAAGGCCCGTCCTTCATTTTTCACCAGATAGTCCAGAATTTCCAACTCTTTGGCATTGATGGCCACTTCTTGGCCTGCGAGGCTTGCACTGTAGCTCTCAAAGTCCACCTTGGTATCCTTATAAGAGAAGATTCGTCCTGTATCGTAGTAGCGCTTGAAAATCGCGTCTACCCTCACTTTTAAGAGGGAGAGGGAGAAGGGTTTTTCCAGATAGCCATCTGCCAGAGAGGCAAAGGCACTCATCTTGTATTCTTCATCCTGAAAGGCAGTCAGCATCAAGACAGGAACCTGACTGGTTTTACGAATCTCAGCTAGGACTTCTAGGCCATTAAGCTTGGGCATCTGGATATCCAGCAGTACTAGAGCAGCTTCATAGCTGGAAAATTTTTCCAGAGCTTCCTGACCGTCTGCTGCCTCAATGGTTTCATAACCACAATCCGTCAAATAGTCACTGATCCCCTCACGGATCATCTCTTCATCTTCTACAATTAAAATTTTCATAGAAAAAACGTTTCACATTCCTTTAAATTTCTTGTAAATCTTCTCTGTTTCATCCTGATAGGAAGAGTCCTTATCAAGATCAAATAGATAAAAATGCTACCTATATTATACCCCATTTAGGGGAGAATAGGTAGCAAGTTTTTTATTCGCTATCGAGCAAGAGCTCTTTTGGTTGTTTTCTGAGGAGATTGCTTGAAGCAAGCGCCATAACGAGAACCACTAGAACCAAGGCAAGGACAAAGACGATGATAAAGTCTGATGTCTGAATAGAAATATCTAGGCTCGACAAGGTCTTGCTAAAGCCATCTACTTCTGCACCACCACCAAGGTTAGAGGCTTGAGCAGCCTTGCTGGCTTGCTTGGCAACACCTGAAGTGACATTAGCAAGAACAGTATTTCCGATGGCACGGGCTGTGTAGTTGGCTAGGAAGTAGGCAGAAACAAGAGCAGGGATGGCAATCAAGATAGATTCGGTGATGAATTGCCCCAAGATACTTGCCTGCTTGAGACCGATAGAGAGGAGAATTCCCACTTCCTTGCGACGGGCGTTGATCCAAAGGCTGAGCAAGAGGGCAAGGAGAAGAACTGAGAAGCTCAAGCTACCCCAGAAGAGGAGGTTGGCCATCTTGTACATACCAGAGATGGACTGCTCTAGAGCTGGGTAGTTAGAGGAGCTCTTCACAAGTGTGTAGCTCTTCCAGTTGATACCGCTGATACCATTCAACTCTTTCATAACGTCATCCAAGTTCTTGTCCGCTGTTACAAAGAAGGTTGCGTCCCCATAAATAGCTGTATCTTCTGTGTATCCATAAAGTTTTGCAGCAGTGTGAATGTCTGTGATAGCTGTATTTTCATAGAGTTCTTGTGAGTAGGTTACTGCTGACTTATTGTGACCATCAAAGAGTCCCTTGATTGTCACTTCAACTGTTTCCTTAGCTCCTTTTTCATTGTCTGCATCATAGATATTGGAGTCTAGTTTGACCTTGTCCCCGACTTTCCAGCCGTGTTTGGCTGCCAAGTCCTTGTGCATGAGAATCTTGTCCTTATCGTCGTTGGTTAGGTGCTCACCTTCAACCAGCTTATATGAACCAGAGACAAACTTATCTTCTTTAGAGGAGTCATTGACACCTGTAATCATCAAACTGCTTCCAAACCGTTTTGCTCGGTCAGCAGTGAGATTTTTCTTGGTTTCTGGCGTTTCGATGAGGTCGTATCCAGTCAAATCTCCGATGGCGTTGATGCGTTTAACATAAGACTCGATGGCCTTGTTTTCGGTGATTTTTTTGATATCCTCACCCTTGATATTCCCAGAACCACGTGGCGTTCCTTGATTGACGCGACGATTGATTTGCATGGAGAAGCTATTGGTGATATTTTTAAAGGTCTCCTGAGAAGCCTTGGCTGTAGCCCCCTTGATCGACAAGCCGACCAAACTCAAGCTCGCCATGAGGAGAATAATTAGGAAGATAACAATCGATTTGAAAAACTTCCTTGTAACATAGGCAAATGCGTTGTGTAACATAGGTTCCCTTTCTAGATTTGATTTAATAATTCTATCAAAACAAGCTCATCTTATTTTGTAGTGTTGCGAGTTTCAGTCAGTTTCTTATCCTTCAATTCAAGTGTAATATCTGACGCTTGCGCCACTTCTTTACTGTGCGTAACGACGATGACACATTTACCTGTTTTCTCGGCAAGTGATTTGAGCAGTTCGATAATATCTCCAGCAGTTTTAGGGTCCAGATTTCCTGTTGGCTCATCAGCTAGAATAACTGGAGCTTCTGAAACCAAACTGCGAGCAATAGCAACACGTTGCTGTTGACCACCTGATAACTGGAGAACGTTCCGCTTGATCTGACTTTCATCCAAACCAAGCTCAAGAAGTGTATCCTTGCTTGCTTTTTTGTTGACCAAGCGGATATTTTCCAGCGGAGAAAGATAATCTATCAAGTTATAATTTTGAAAGACCAGAGAAATATGGTGCATGCGATGGTAAGAATAGCCCTTCTTACGAATGTCCTCTCCTTGGAAAAGGATAGAACCTTCAACAGGACTATCTAGACCAGCTAGTAGGGACAAGAGAGTGGATTTTCCTGCTCCTGACTCACCAATGATACTATAAAATTTTCCGGGTTCAAAATTATACTTGATCTGATATAAAACTGCCTCAGCAGTGTTCTTATAACGGTAGGTAACATCTTGTAATTGCAATAAAGTCATGATTTCTCCTTCTTATACTCAATGAAAATCAAAGATCAAACTAGGAAGCTAGCTGCAGGTTGCTCAAAGCACAGCTTTGAGGTTGCAGATAAAGCTGACGCGGTTTGAAGAGATTTTCGAAGAGTATTAACTAATAGATGATAAAATTTCCTTAGGCGATTTTCTAAATAAGAATAGGAAACAAAGGGCTACAGACAAGCAACCAATCAAGAGCAGAAAGACATAGGATTCTGCAAAAGATAGGAGACTGGTTGATAGACCACTTGCTTTGGCTAGTGTGTCTTGTAAGGTTGCCTGATCTCCACTGGCTAGGACAGTTTGGAGCAGATAGGATGTAATGGCATTTCCAGCGATAAAGGATGGAAGCAAAGCTCCGAGAGATACCAACACTACCTCTAAACAGAATTGTAGGAAGATCGAACTCTTGCCTTTTCCAAGTGCCAGAAGAATCCCCACTTCGTAGACCCTTTCTCTCAACCAGAGAGACAAGACCAAGATTAAGGCTCCTGCTCCAGCTATCAACATCCCATAAAGGAAGATGGTGAGGAAGGTTTGGAAGGTTGCTACTGAGTCCTTGATTTGTTCAAAGGCCTTGTTTTCCTTCTCAACTTGGTAACCTTGACTTTCTAAAGCCAAGTTTTCCACCTGCTTCATGAGTCCGTCCATTTCCTTAGGATTTTCTACATAGAAGCGCGCTGCACTGACTTGAGGTTCACTATTTCCCAGAAGGGTTTGGCTACTTTCATAGTCTGTAAAGACTTGGTTTTCACTGAAGTCAGAAGACAAGCCTGTGAATTTCTCTTGTTTTTTACCAGAAAAGATGCCGACAATTTCAAACTCAACTGTCTGTCCTTTTCCAGATTCTGACTGACCAGCATCCAAGCGAATCTTGTCATAAAGCGAAAGACCGTTCTTCTTGGCCAACTCTTCGTGGATCAGGATTTTCTTAGAATCTCCTTTTTGAAGGTGTCGCCCTTCTTTTAGATTGAAAGCCGAACTGGTAAAGGTGACATCCTTGGATGAATCCTCAAGAGCCGTTATGCTAACCAAGTTCTTGTCCGCAGCTGACAAATCATCGCGTTCTACGCTCTGCTCACCACTCACCGCTTCCTTGTCTTTCAATTTTGCGACCGTCTCAAGTTCAGGAGAGACATTCTCCAGTCCCTTAATCTTGCTCACGGATGTTAGGTCCGATAACTTGAAGGTCTGACCGTTTTCTATCTTCTTAATAGAAAAAGAGGTATTAAGAGATTTGTAAAGATTGCTTTCTACTGTTTTGTTGGATTTCATCAGCGTCAAACAGGCTGAAATTCCTGCTAAAAGAACAAATAAAATCAGAAATAAAATAAAACTTCTCAGTCGTTTTCTGCTGACATAAGCCCAAGCTCTTTGGATTGGATTCATTTGTCACCTCCATATTTGTAAGACTATTATAAAATCCAAATATGAAATGTTTATGAAATCGAAAAAACTTTTTGATTTATTTTTCGAAGAAATAAAAAAAGCTAGCAACTGCTAACTTTCCTTCTTATATAAGGATGTATAGTACCAATCAAAAATCTACTTCATTTTAAAAAATGATAATCACGTCTTTCTGATTAGTATTTTTCCATTTCCTAAGTTCTTCATTTTCTGACTAGTTTTTGAGGATATTCTTGATAGAATGAATTGGAAAACTCAGTTTAAATGTTCTGATACAATGACTGTTCTTGATGCCAATATTTTCGATACACGAAACGTAGCCTCTAGTTTTCTTTGTAAAAACAAAAAGAGCTAGCCAAAGCTAACTCTTACCCTATGCGGAGAGAGGGACTTGAACCCTCACGACCTAAAGCGGTCACAGGATCCTTAGTCCTGCGCGTCTGCCAATTCCGCCATCCCCGCGTCGATTACTTTACTAGTATATCAACTTTCAAAATCTTTGTCAACACTTTTTTCAGATTTTTTTCATTTTTCCAACAGTCTTATAGTTCAATTTCAGCAAGGTTTTCATCCAGTAATTTTGCTCCCAATGTGTTCTTAAAATGCCCAAGAGCAAACTGATGATTTTCTGGCCAAATAGAGGCAACTGCAGGCTTGACAATCTCGATTTGATAACCTAAATTATAGGCATCAATAGCCGTATGAAGAACACAAATATCCGTCAAAACACCTGTTAAGATAACAGTATCAACCCGACGTTCCCGCAAACGGATATCTAAGTCCGTTCCTGAAAATGCTGAATAGTGACGCTTGTCCATCCAAAAGACGCGACTATCCGCCTCATGCTCAGCATAAAAGTCAGCTAGGGGGCCATAAAGGTTACGCCCACTAGTTCCGATGATGTTGTGTGGTGGAAAGAGCTTGCTTTCTGGGTGGAATGTATCCTTCTCCTCATGAGCATCAATGGTGAAAAAGACATAGTCTCCACGATCAAAAGCTAATCTGGTTGCCTGATCAATGGCTTTTGATATTGCTTGAGCGGGTGCTCCAGCAGTTAGCTTTCCATGGTCTGCTACGAAATCCTCTGTATAGTCAATCGAGATTAAAGCCTTTGCCATTAGTAGTCCCTCTTTTTCACTTCCTCAAAAATATCACCAATTAGAACTTTGAGATAAGTCCCCTTCATTCCTAATGAACGACTCTCAATAATTCCCGCCGACTCCAATTTACGAAGCGCATTGACAATCACTGAGCGTGTAATGCCAATACGGTCTGCAATAACTGATGCCGTCAGCTGCCCTTCATTTCCATCCAATTCAGCTAAAATAGCTGATACGGCACGAAGTTCTGAATAGGAAAGGGTGTTGACCGCCATGGTAACAGCCGTACGACGGCGAATATTTTTCTCATCTTCTTCACGTTGGAAGTTCAATAGTTGAATTCCCACAACCGTGCTCGCAATCTCGACAAGGATCAAATCTTCATCTTCAAACTTCTTATCATTGCGCCAAATAATCAACGAACCTAGGCGAATCCCTGATACATGAATTGGAGCAATGGTCGTCAAGCCATCTGGAAAGTCCGCACGGCTCTCTACAGGGAAAATGGTCAAATCATGTTCAACAGGAAGATTGGCTTCCGTATCGTAAATCATGTTTGCCCCTTGTACATAGACCTCAGGGAAGGTTTTGGTTTGGAAGAACTGTTCTACACGGTCATTATTGGTCTTATAACGCATAAAGTAGCCCAAGAGACGTCCCTTGTTATTCACAATACAAGCGTTACAATCAATAATATCTGCTAACTGGCGTGTGATCGCATTGTAAGGAAGTTCATCTTGGAGTTGCTCCTCAGAGCGCTTTAGAATAGACGTGATTTTTCTTGTTTTTTCTAATAAATGTGCCATTTTTTACCTCGCATATAATCGCTTCCATTATAACATAGAAAAGTCTTTATTTCAATAATTATCTGAAAATTGCTTATTTAATTGCAATTTTGAACAGCAAAAATATTTTAGAAAAAAGCGAGTTTTTTTATTGACATCCTATTTTATTTTTGATATTATAACATCATAAGAAGATGACATGGTAAATCCCTTTCCGTTTCACCTATCCTTTACTATCACCATCTTCTTTTACTATCGGTCTCCTTATATATAAAAGCGATTCACAGTGTGAATCGCTTTTTTCTATTTGTCTCCTTTGTTACGAATAACAAAGCCGGTCTTCTTTTCGCTTGAAGTGTTGCGAGGTTTTTTATTGTCTTTATTACGGTAACGTCTGTCTTTATCAAAACGATCGTTCCCACGACTACCTTTCTTGAAATCATCACGGCGACCATTGCCACGGCGATCACGATCTCGACGGTCGTCCCCACGACGGCCTCCTCGACCTCCCTTACCTTTGCCACCGAATCCATTACCTGATGGTTTAAATGGCAGTGGTTTTTCACGCGCAATCTCCACTTCAGGAAGGCTGTCTGGATCTTGGACTGTCAGGCTCAAGATATACATAGCCAATTCTTCTGGACTAAATTCGGCAGCTAACTTACGAGCATCTTTAGCAAATTTCTCAAAGTTCCCACGAATGGCTTCGTCTGCGAAGTCTCGTTCGATTTTCTTGAGCGCTACTTGTTTCTTAGCTTGGAAAGCTTCTTCTGCTGTTGCTGGTTTCAAGCCTTTCATGCGTTTCTTAGTCAAGTTTTCGATGATTTGAAGGTAACCCATTTCATTTGGTGCTACGAAAGTAATAGATTGACCTGACTTACCAGCACGACCTGTACGACCGATACGGTGAACGTAACTTTCAGGATCTTGTGGAATATCGTAGTTGTAGACATGGGTCACACCTGAGATATCCAAACCACGTGCTGCCACGTCTGTCGCAACTAGAACATCAAGATTCCCATTTTTAAAATCACGAAGGACACGAAGACGTTTGTTTTGGTCTAAGTCACCATGAATCCCTTCTGCACGGAAGCCACGGATTTTAAGTCCACGAGTCAATTCATCTACACGGCGTTTGGTACGACCAAATACAATAGCAAGCTCAGGTTGTTCCACATCCATAAGACGTGTCATAGTATCAAATTTTTCTTGTTCCTTGACACGGATATAGTACTGATCTACCAATTCTGTTGTCAATTCCTTGGCAGCAATCTTGACATGCTCAGGGTCTTTCATAAACTGAACACCGATACGTTTGATAGCATCTGGCATGGTTGCTGAAAAGAGCAAGGTTTGACGATTTTCAGGGACACGGGAAATGATGGCTTCAATGTCTTCAAGGAAGCCCATGTTGAGCATTTCATCCGCTTCGTCAAGGATGAGAGTTTCAATATCTTGTAATTTCAAGGCCTTGCGTTTAATCAAGTCCAAGAGACGGCCTGGTGTTCCTACCACGATGTGAGCACCAGATTTAAGGGCCTTGATTTGTTTTTCAATGCTGGAACCACCGTAAACTGAGCGAACTTTCACTCCTTTGCTACGGCCAAAGCGGAAGAGTTCCTCTTGACTTTGGACAGCGAGTTCACGAGTTGGAGCGATGACCAAGGCTTGGATGGTCGCTTCTTCTGTACGGATTTTTTCAAGGGTTGGCAAGCCAAAGGCTGCAGTTTTCCCTGTACCAGTCTGAGCTTGACCGATAACGTCTTTTCCTTCGAGAGCCAAGGGAATGGTCTGTTCTTGGATAGGACTGGCTTCTACAAATCCAGCTTTTTCAATCTCTGCTAGCAATTCAGCAGACAAGTTAAATTCATTAAATTTCACGTTATTCTTCTTTCTAAAGGTGGTGCGAAGCCACCCTATAGCGCGTAGTTTATACTTTTCTTTTCATGACGTATCTTCTACAAAAAAGAGATACTGTGTTGCTTCTTTTCCACGAAAGAAAAGTACTAGTTTCTTTGCAACCTATCTAGTATAACACAAGAGAGAAGCAAAAGATAGTAGAATCCTTTGGGAAAATCATGTAAACGATTTTTTAACAGTAAAGTGGCCTGAAACTTCTTTTTCAAAGGATTTGAAGGGACCATTTCAAGCTCACTTCATTTCCCGTAGCAGAATTGTGCAAAAGTTTTTTTCTTGTGCTAGAATGAAATGCGAATAGGAGGACTATAAATGTTAACTTATGATTTAATCGTTATCGGATTTGGTAAGGCAGGGAAAACACTGGCTGGTAAACTAGCTTCAGCTGGTAAAAAAGTTGCCCTTATCGAACGTAGTAAGGCTATGTACGGCGGAACTTGTATCAACATTGGTTGTATCCCAACTAAAACTTTGCTAGTTGCTGCTGAGAAAGATTTGTCTTTTGAAGAAGTCATTGCTACCAAAAATACTATCATTAGTCGCCTCAATGGTAAAAACTATGCGACTGTTGCTGGTACAGGTGTGGATATCTTTGATGCGGAAGCTCACTTCCTTTCAAACAAAGTCATCGAAATCCAAGCTGGTGATGAAAAACAAGAACTGACTGCTGAAACAATCGTCATCAACACTGGTGCTGTTTCAAACGTCTTGCCAATCCCTGGACTTGCTACAAGCAAGAACGTCTTTGACTCAACAGGTATCCAAAACTTGGACAAATTGCCTGAAAAACTTGGAGTCCTTGGTGGTGGAAATATCGGTCTTGAATTTGCTGGCCTTTACAACAAACTTGGAAGCAAGGTTACAGTCCTAGATGCCTTGGATACTTTCCTACCTCGTGCAGAACCTTCCATCGCAGCTCTTGCTAAACAATACATGGAAGAAGACGGCATTGAATTGCTTCAAAACATCCGTACTACTGAAATCAAAAACGACGGTGACCAAGTTCTCGTCGTAACTGAAAATGAAACCTACCGTTTCGACGCCCTTCTCTACGCAACTGGACGTAAGCCAAACGTAGAACCACTTCAACTTGAGAATACTGATATTGAACTAACAGAGCGTGGTGCTATCAAGGTCGACAAACATTGTCAAACAAACGTTCCTGGTGTCTTTGCGGTTGGAGACGTCAATGGTGGACCTCAATTTACCTACATTTCACTTGATGACTTCCGTGTTGTCTATAGTTACCTTGCTGGAGACGGCAGCTACACTCTTGAAGACCGTCTCAATGTACCAAACACTATGTTCATCACACCTGCACTTTCACAAGTTGGTTTGACTGAAAGCCAAGCAGCTGATTTGAAACTTCCATACGCCGTTAAGGAAATCCCTGTTGCAGCAATGCCTCGTGGTCACGTAAATGGAGACCTTCGCGGAGCTTTCAAAGCTGTTGTTAATACTGAAACAAAAGAAATTCTTGGAGCAACCATCTTCTCAGAAGGTTCTCAAGAAATCATCAACATCATCACTGTTGCAATGGACAACAAGATTCCTTACACTTACTTCACAAAACAAATCTTCACTCACCCAACCTTGGCTGAGAACTTGAATGACTTGTTTGTGATTTAAGTTGAGACTGATTTGTTAGCTAACAGCCCTATTTGGGCTGTTTTTGCTTCTGCGAAATCTCATACTCTTCGAAAATCAAATTCAAACTACGTCAGCTTCACCTTGCCGTACTCAAGTACAGCCTGCGGCTAGCTTCCTAGTTTGCTCTTTGATTTTCATTGAGTATCAAATCTGTCTTTTTTTTCTTTTATGATATAATAGAAACATGAAATTAAAAACTACTTTGGGCCTCCTTGCTGGGCGTTCATCTCACTTCATCTTGAGCCGTCTTGGTCGTGGAAGTACGCTCCCGGGAAAACTTGCCCTTCAATTTGATAAAGATATTTTACAAAACCTAGCTAAAAACTACGAGATTGTCGTGGTCACTGGAACCAATGGGAAAACCCTGACAACTGCCCTCACTGTCGGCATCTTAAAAGAGGTCTATGGTCAGGTCCTAACCAATCCTAGTGGTGCCAACATGATCACAGGGATTACGACAACCTTCTTGACTGCCAAATCTTCTAAAACTGGAAAAAATATTGCCGTCCTTGAAATTGACGAGGCTAGTCTATCTCGTATCTGCGACTACATCCATCCTAGCCTTTTTGTCATCACTAATATTTTCCGTGACCAGATGGACCGCTATGGTGAGATTTACACGACTTATAACATGATTTTGGATGCCATCCGTAAGGTGCCTACGGCTACAGTTCTCCTCAATGGTGATAGTCCGCTTTTCTACAAACCAGCTATTCCAAATCCAGTACAGTATTTTGGTTTTGACTTGGAAAAAGGACCAGCCCAACTAGCTCACTACAATACCGAAGGAATCCTCTGTCCTGACTGCCAAGGTATCCTCAAATATGAGCACAATACCTATGCCAACTTGGGTGCCTATATCTGTGAAAATTG
>CAUSPE010000030.1:0-20915 GCA_963533485.1 uncultured Streptococcus sp. | reverse complement strand
TTGCCGTAAATCCCAAAAAGCTTCAAGACTTGGTGTTGTTGGTTTTTCTAACTCTTTTCCTTGAACCGATCACACCAGCAATCCCACCAGCAATAGCAATGAGAACATCCCAAATGGTTGGAGAGGTTCGTGCGATCAACTCGCTACTTGCATAAGACAAGGGAGAAATCCAGAAATACAGAGTCGAAACAAGCAAGCTGACCAATACTTGAGTAAATAAAACCTCTAAAGATTGCTTGATTAAACGCGTATCAAAAATAGCTAAACCAAATCCGAGTCCAACAATCGATGTCATAAGAGGGGAAATCAGCATGGCTCCAATAATGACAGCTGTTGAATTCATATTTAAACCTATAGAGGCAATAAAAATCGCACACATCAAAATCACTGTATCTCTTAATCGAACATGAAGATCATCATATAATTTCTCACGATATTCACGTGTTGAATAATTTCCAGTCATTGGTTACTCCTTTTATTTCATATACTCTTGTTTCTGCTTAGATGGTGGCAGAGAGACTTCTTTTCAATTTTACATATTTTAATTCTCACCTGTTATTTTTTTGAAAATTATCCTTTAAGCATCCGTCAGTCCATCCTTGATATTATATCAAAAATTTTACAACCTTTCTCTGAAGAACTCAATCAATTTAAAAGATAGTGAACGGGAAAAATTCCAGTTACCTTTTTCTTTGTTCTATCCTATTTTCTCACTACATAGAAATCTAAAGAAGAGCTTGAAAGATTTCTTCCAAGTTCTTAGCATTTCTTTTTACTCAATGAGTAGGTTCACTTCCGCAAACTTAATTCGCACTGTCGTTCCTTTTCCGACCTCAGACTCGATGCGAATCTGGTGGCCCAGCTCTTCAGAAATTTTCTTAGATAGGTAAAGTCCAAGTCCAGATGACTGCTGGGTTAGACGGCCATTGTAACCTGAAAAGCCACGTTCAAAGACTCGGAGAACATCACTATTTTTTATCCCGATTCCCGTATCCTTGATACAGAGCTCCTGGCCTTCCATATAGATCTCTAACCCACCTTCCTTGGTGTACTTGAGACTGTTTGAGAGGATTTGTTCAATGACGACCAACAACCACTTCTTATCGGTCACGATGATTTTGTCAAGGTCATGGAGATTGAGCGCCAGTCCTTTTTGGATAAAGAAAAGGGCATACTTACGAACCACTTCCTTCACCAGATCCTCCACTTGAATCTTTTCAAATACTAAGTCATCGTGGAAGCTTTCCAAACGAAGATACTGCAGTACCAGATTGGTATAGGAGTCAATCTTAAAGATTTCCTGTTCCAGTTGCTGCTTGGCCTCACGATCAGAGACTTCTGCTACCAAGAGACGACTCGCTGCAATGGGGGTCTTGATTTGGTGAACCCACAAGGTGTAGTAGTCAAGCAAATCCGTCAACTTGCTCTGCGCTTCCGACTTCTTTTGATACAATTCAGACTCACGCTCTTCGAGCTTTTCTGCTAGCGCACATTCCAGAGGAGACTTGGGATCTCTCTCAGCATAGAGTACTTCCTGCCGGTAAACCTGAGCTTCTGCAAAAATATCCCAAGCCAAAAATAGGAAGGTCACAAAACTACTGAGCAGAAAGAAATAAAGAAAATAAGTTCCTAGACTAGCAAATAAAAACTGAAAGAGAAGGACAAGAAAGCCTAATGAAAAAATATAGACAAAGATGCGACTGCGAGAACGCAGATAGGCTAGAAAAAATGATTTCCAATCAAGCATGTTTCAGTCCGTATCCTATCCCTTTCTTGGTTTCGATAAACCCTGTTAAACCTTGCTCCTCCAACTTTTTACGCAAGCGAGCAACGTTGACAGACAAGGTATTGTCATCAATGAAAAAGTCGCTATTCCAGAGTTCCCGCATCAGGTCATCACGCGCCACGATATTGCCAGCATGTTCAAACAAGACCCGCAAAATTTGAAATTCATTCTTGGTCAAACTCAGGACTTCCCCCTGATAGTGCAGGTCCATAGACTTGGTATTGAGGATCACACCCGCATACTCCAGCAGACTTTCATCTCGGCCAAACTCATAGGAACGGCGCAACAAGCCCTGAACCTTGGCAAGAAGCACCTGCTGGTCAAAAGGCTTGGTCACAAAGTCATCTGCCCCCATATTGATCGCCATGACGATATCCATCGCTTGATCTCTCGAAGAGAGAAACATGATGGGCACCTTAGAAATCTTACGAATCTCCTGGCACCAGTGATAACCATTAAAGAGTGGCAAACCAATATCCATGAGGACCAAATGAGGTTCTGACTGAACAAAAAGGCTCAATACTTCCATAAAATCCTCTACCAAAACGACCTCAAACCCCCACTCAGAGAGTAGTTTACCAACTTGTTGCCGAATAACTTGGTCATCTTCTACTAGTAAAATCTTGTGCATGCGCTCCTCCTTTGTTATTTCTCAAAGTATCAAAACCCTTCATATCAGATTTACGGATCAGTATCTCATACTGTTTAGCAGCCTATTTCCCAAATTCAGATCAGAAAACAGATGCTAAATAGAGAACATTCCCACTGATATCATACCTTATTTTTAACTATAGTTCCAGCCTTATCCTATATTTTCCTTTTTGTGCTCATTTAGTTAGCGTTTCTTTAACTTATTTAATAGATCTAGCCTTCTTATTGACAAACTAGCCATGATTTGTTAGAATATGAATGAACAAATAAAGTTATTCATTCATGAAAACTAAGGAGGTTAAATCATATTGGACAAAAAACAATCTTTAAAGACAGCAGCCTATGAAGTTTTTTCGAAAAAAGGTTACAAGGCAACAGGAATTTCAGAAATTGCTAGGCAAGCTGGTGTTGCAGTTGGTTCTTTTTATAACTATTACGAGAGTAAAGAAGCCATTTTTCTAGACATCTATATAGATGAAAACAACCGTGTTCGCCAAGCTATGATCGAAGAACTGGATTGGGAAATTGACATGATTGACCTCATTGGTCAACTATTTGCTCAGTCCAGAACTCTCGTTTCTTCCAATAAAATCCTTGCAGAATGGTACAATCCTGCCATCGCAGATGAGTTGCACAGCTACTATTCCTCAGAAGAAGGCAAAGTCGCAAATCCTTTTCATCAGTTTCTAGTTAAAACTTTTACAAATCGTATGCAGACTGAAGGGTACTCGCCAGAAAAGATTCAAGATATTTTACATGTTTATAATCTGTTTTACTATATGGATATGCATATCACGGAAAAAGATTTTCCAGATATTGGCAAAACTGTTGAAATACTTGCAACCAACTTCATTAAAGGAGTTCTAAAATAAAGAATGGATTTCTTTATTTTTTAAAAAGATATGAATGAATTATTTTTTAGTTCATTCATAAAATTAAGAACAGGAGTCATAAAAAATGAAAAGAGGTAAAAAAATGTTTATTATCATTCTATCAACACTTGGAGCGCTATGTATTATAACTTGGGGTGCCATCGCTTATCTTGGACGAAGCCAGACATTATCTATAAAATCCATTGAAAACCCCAGCGGAGATCTATATTTAATTCATATCACAAAACCGAGTCATCAAATCTGGAAAGCTGGGGCTTATGCTAAGTTTACACTCCCTGATACCTCGTCTACTGCTAGTAAATATGAAGCTAAGGGAGAGCAAACCAGTCGATGGCTAACCATTGCCTCCACACCTGATGAAGATGAAATTCTCATTTTGACTCATAATAGTGGTAGCAACTTTAAGAACACCTTGACACATTTACCGGCTGGCAGTGAGATTGAGATGAGTTGGCTGGATTCCTCTTTGACTGTTAAAGATACGAATAAGCCACTAGTTTGCTTTGCATCTGATGTCGGTATTTCTGCTCTACGCCCCCTTATCAAAGAATGGTCTGGTAAATGTCCGATTATTCTCAACCATTTTGACAAAGGAGTTACTATTTTCGATAATGAGATGAAGGAACTTGCTCAAAAAACATCGAGTTTTTCTTATAAAACTAGCGATGATTTTTCTCAAAGTCAAGAATTTTTAAAACATGCTATTGATGAATACGGCAATCAAGCCAGCTATCTCATCACAGGTCAGCCTGATGATGTAAATGAGATGAAGAAGTTTTTAAAGGAAAATGGGATTGATAGCAAAAACATACAAGTAAGCTCGTTTAGAGGTTTGAAATAGGAGCAATCTATCTTCTATGTATTTCAATCAAACCCTACTAGGTCATTCGAACAAGCCTACTAGCTAATTCTAGGTAAATGTGGTAGGATAAACATAGAGAAAGGAGCTTTTATGGCCAATATTTTTGACTACCTGAATGATGTAGCATACGATTCCTTTTATGATCTCCCCGTGAATGAGTTAGACGTTCTTGCCCTGACTGAATTAACCTACCTTGCTTTTGATAATGTAGTCACCCAAGAACCAAAGCGTCTCATAGATCTTGCATCTCAAATCCCTAGAGACACGACGATGCTGACCAATAAGAACCGTCTCCAATTGTTAGATCAGCTCGCTCAACACAAACGCTTTAAAAATTGCAAGCTCTCAGACTTTATCAATGATATCGATCCTGAATTGCAAAAACAGTTTGCAGCCATGACTTATCGTATCAGTCTCGATACCTATTTGCTTGTTTTTCGTGGGACGGATGATAGTATCATCGGTTGGAAAGAAGATTTCCATATGACCTATATGAAGGAAATTCCAGCTCAAAAACATGCCCTCCAGTATTTACAGGACTTTTTTGCTCAATATCCTAACCAAAAGCTTGTCCTAGCAGGACACTCAAAAGGAGGCAATCTAGCTGTCTATGCTGCCAGTCAACTTGATCCAAACTTGCAGAAAAATATTATCTCTGTCTATACTTTTGATGCACCTGGACTTCACAAGGAACTAACCGAAACAGCTGGCTATCAAAACATGATGGAAAGAACGAAAGTATTTATCCCACAAGGGTCTATCATCGGGATGATGCTGGAAATTCCAGATAAAAAGATCATCGTTCGAAGCACCGCCTTAGGTGGCCTTGCTCAGCACGACACCTTTAGTTGGCAGGTTGAAGATAAACACTTTGTCCAACTGGACGAGACCAATAGTGACAGCCAGCAAGTCGATACTACCTTCAAGGAATGGGTTGAGACGGTCCCTGATACGGAACTGCAGCTCTACTTCGACCTCTTTTTTGGAATCATTCTTGATGCAGGCATCTCCTCTATCAACGACCTTTCTTCCTTCAAGGTCATTGAACACATTCACCATCTCTTTGTCCAAGCTCAATCCCTCACTCCCGAAGAAAGAGAAACCATGGGACGCTTAACCCAACTCTTGATTGACACTCGTTACCAAGCTTGGAAAAATCGAGAATAGACAAAAACCAACTAATCCAATGATTAGCTGGTTTTTTGTTTAAGAAACTAAAGGATACTACTTAGAATCTCGAGTATAGAATTAGTCTTCTTTTTTCTTGCGAGACACAAGTCCAAATCCGCTCATCAAACCTAGTACTCCTAGAGCCGCCAAAGCTGCATGATCCTCCGTACCAGTATTAGGTAATTCTTTGGTTGCTTTAGTAACTGGAGATTGCTCAGTTGGTTTTTGTTGAGGGGCAGTAACAACTTTCTCATAAACGTGTTCTGTGTCACCGTTTGGAAGTTTCTTAGTCTCGATGAAGCGGTAACCTGGAATATCTTTCTTAGGTTGTTCACCGTCTTCGGTTGGATATCCTGGAATTTCACTGCCTTCCTTATCCTTATGACTGGTCTTAACCTTCTCATAAACGTGTTCTGTGTCACCGTTTGGAAGTTTCTTGGTCTCTACGAAGCGGTAACCTGGAATATCTTTCTTAGGTTGTTCACCGTCTTCGGTTGGATGACCTGGAATGTCATTCCCTTCCTTATCCTTGTGACTGGTCTTAACTTTTTCGTAGACATGTTCTGTGTCACCGTTTGGAAGTTTCTTGGTCTCTACGAAGCGGTAACCTGGAATATCTTTCTTAGGTTGTTCACCATCTTCTCTTGGATAACCTGGAATGTCATTCCCTTCCTTATCCTTATGACTGGTCTTAACTTTTTCGTAGACATGTTCTGTGTCGCCATTTGGAAGTTTCTTAGTCTCTACGAAGCGGTAACCTGGAATATCTTTCTTCGGTTGTTCACCATCTTCGCTTGGATATCCTGGAATTTCATTCCCTTCCTTATCCTTATGACTGGTCTTAACCTTCTCATAAACGTGTTCTGTGTCGCCGTTTGGAAGTTTCTTGGTCTCTACGAAGCGGTAGCCTGGAATATCTTTCTTAGGTTGTTCACCGTCTTCGCTTGGATAACCTGGAATTTCATTGCCTTCCTTATCCTTATGACTAGTCTTAACCTTCTCATAAACATGTTCTGTGTCGCCGTTTGGAAGTTTCTTAGTCTCTACGAAGCGGTAACCTGGAATATCCTTCTTAGGTTGTTCACCGTCTTCGGTTGGATGTCCTGGAATTTCATTGCCTTCCTTATCCTTATGACTAGTCTTAACCTTCTCATAAACATGTTCTGTGTCGCCGTTTGGAAGTTTCTTAGTCTCTACGAAGCGGTAACCTGGAATATCCTTCTTAGGTTGTTCACCGTCTTCGGTTGGATGTCCTGGAATTTCATTGCCTTCCTTATCCTTATGACTAGTCTTAACCTTCTCATAAACGTGTTCTGTGTCGCCGTTTGGAAGTTTCTTGGTCTCTACGAAGCGGTAGCCTGGAATATCTTTCTTAGGTTGTTCACCGTCTTCGCTTGGATAACCTGGAATTTCATTGCCTTCCTTATCCTTATGACTGGTCTTAACCTTCTCATAAACGTGTTCTGTGTCGCCGTTTGGAAGTTTCTTAGTCTCTACGAAGCGGTAACCTGGAATATCCTTCTTAGGTTGTTCGCCGTCTTCGCTTGGATAACCTGGAATTTCATTGCCTTCCTTATCCTTATGACTGGTCTTAACCTTCTCATAAACGTGTTCTGTGTCGCCGTTTGGAAGTTTCTTAGTCTCTACGAAGCGGTAACCTGGAATATCCTTCTTAGGTTGTTCGCCGTCTTCGCTTGGATAACCTGGAATTTCATTGCCTTCCTTATCCTTATGACTGGTCTTAACCTTCTCATAAACGTGTTCTGTGTCGCCGTTTGGAAGTTTCTTAGTCTCTACGAAGCGGTAACCTGGAATTTCCTTCTTAGGTTGTTCACCGTCTTCGGTTGGATAACCTGGAATTTCATTGCCTTCCTTATCCTTATGACTAGTCTTAACCTTCTCATAAACGTGTTCTGTGTCGCCGTTTGGAAGTTTCTTGGTCTCTACGAAGCGGTAGCCTGGAATATCTTTCTTAGGTTGTTCACCGTCTTCGCTTGGATAACCTGGAATTTCATTGCCTTCCTTATCCTTATGACTAGTCTTAACCTTCTCATAAACGTGTTCTGTGTCGCCGTTTGGAAGTTTCTTAGTCTCTACGAAGCGGTAACCTGGAATATCTTTCTTAGGTTGTTCACCATCTTCGGTTGGAATTAATGTATTCCCCTTAGTATCTACAAATGAAGTAATTGGACGTACAGTTGGAGTGTATTTTGCAGTTATTTCTGTTCCGTTCTTATCAACTCGTTTGACTGTAACTCCTGAAGCCTTCCCAACAAAGTCTTTTTCTGGTGTGAAAGTTACCACACCATTTTCATCAATGGTATAAGTTCCTTCTCCCGGAACGACTTTCTTAGTTGTCCCATCATCAAAGGTTGGTTTGACATTTTCATCAATTTCTACAGTTTTCTCCACACCATTTACTGTAACTTTACCACCTGTAAAAGTTGGTGTACCGTGTTGTGTTTGTCCTTTTGGACCTTCGGATTCAGCATCTGTAGAAGTTGGTTTAACAGGTATTACAGTTGGAGTATACGTTGCTGTAGCAGTTGCTGTAATATCAGTATCATTAGCATCTTTTCCTAATTTTGCAGTAAGTGAAACTGTGACAGGTGTAGCTGTACCGGTAAATGTCTTCAATGGAACAAAAGTTACTTCGCCTGTTTCATTATCAATTGAGTAGGTACCCTGACCATCAATTGTTAGAGTATCAACAAATCCACCTGTTTTTGGATCTACTAACTTAGCAGGTGAAGAAGCACTTGGTTTTACTGGTGATCCATCTCCAACAGATGTAAAGGTTGGAGTTTCTTTTTGAGTAGCACCTTGAATATCAGTTGAAGTCACATTATGTCCTTCAATCGTATCAGTCACTGTAATATGGTAGGTTGTTGTAGCGGTTGATGAATCAACTCCATGATCAACTCCCGACTCAGTTCCACCGATTGTTGCTTCAGTAGTGTAATTTCCATTACTATCAATAACATCAATCTTAACAGTATATACTCCTACTTCATTTAAGCTATATCCACTAGCAATATTGTAGTTATTTGCATCTTGTTTAGTATCAAATACTTTTTGAACTCCTGAAGGCGAAGTTACTGTGATTCGAGTGATATAGGTAGTTTTTCCATATTTAGCATCTTCAGAGTCTGAGATGCTTACTGCAGCTTTTGCTTCATTACGAAGGTCGACAGCTGTACCTTTTGTTGAAGTATAATCTTGTGAAGTTGCTGTTGGTTTTGTATTTACAACCGTTGCCACATCCGTATTTGTGGCAATAGTCCCTCTAATAATACCACCAAATCCTGACTTAGTATGAACTTCCCAAGAGTCATTTCCAAGCTTAGTAGCAGTCACTTCCGTTCCATCAGATGACGCCCAGGTATTTGAATGTTTATCGTAAGTGACAGTTACTGACATTCCATCCCCTACCTGATTAGTATTCTTAGAAACATAAATCGTTTCTGGACGAGTTGGTGTTTCTACACTTGTCACTTTCCCAGTGCTATCAAGCTGTCGAATGTACTCATAGATATAAAATTTCATACCACCGTCTTGCTGAGCTTCTGTGTACACTTGACGTTTAGTCCATCTTGTCGTACCATCACCATTCAGTGTTTTACTTTCAGCATAGTCGCTAGGTAACTCCCAGTGTCCGGTAGCCTTATTAAAAGTCGCAGTATGTTTTTGCCCATCCGTTCCATTTAACTCAACTTGTTCACGTAAGAAAGTTCCCTTCACATTTTCAACAGATGCTTCTACTCTAATATTGTCCACACCAACTTTGGCAGTCGCCTCTGATGTCACAGGAATATTAAAGACTGTATCTGAATCTACAGCACCTAGTTCTTGATTTTCAGAAACAGCTGTGTTGGTTGAACCACTGTCTACGAGCCATTTTCCATTAACTGCTTTTAGATTGGTTACAGTACCATCCGGCATTGTTACCTTAGCACTTGATGCACCTTTAGAAATTTTAACTGGTACAACCGTTGAGTAAGTTTCGACGTTTTGAACCTCAACCTTTGGTTTCACGACTAATGTTACGGTAGCATGCGCTTCTTGTCCAGATTGGTTCCAAACATTATTATTAGCCAACTTATCATAATCTTTTGCAAATACGGAGACTGTGTAAATTCCTGCTTCAGTTAATTTTCCAGAAATGATTCCTCTCCCCATATTCGTTTGATCAGCAGCTTGCTCTTCAGAAGTACTATTCGCAACACTATATTTAGTTCCTGGAATTAATACTTTGGAATCATCTAATGCTTCACCAATAGTATTATATCCCGAAACTCCTGTTACTGATTTAGAGAATCTTTGAGGTACTCTTACAACTTTGCCTTCAACCGTTGTATAGTTATAAGTTCCTCGACTATTTGTTGGTGTTGCACTTGCACCTGACTCATCATAGAATTGAATATTTACATTAGCATCATCACCAACATTACGATCATAACGCTCAGAATCTGATTTTATTTTAGGAGGCGTACTATCTTGCCATCCGACCCAACCAGCACGAAGATTCTGAATTTGGAAAGTTACCGTACGACCGTCTGTATTGGTCGCAGTAATATTAAATCGTAAATCATAAACTCCATTTTCAATATCCGCTATAACTTTTCCTTGAATTGTGTCTGTTTCTGAATCGTATGTCAATCCCGGCACAAGGTTAGTTGGGGTTACAGAAGTTAAACTCCAACCAGCTTGCTTGGCATTTTCAGAAACAGCGATACGATCTTTCAAGCCTTTAATATAAACTCTGTCAACTCCTTGTTCATACCCATAGCCATAAATTTCTGTAGCTAGGTATTCATAACCACCGTTAGCAGAGTATATTGACGTCGCAGCGTTTGAAATTCTTGACCCATCCGCACGGAGTTTATTTCTCCAAAGTGGTGCTTCTTCAGCTAACTTTTTAGCAGCATCAGGGGTTAATGGATAGTCTACACGTCCTTTGTTGTTATGACCAGTTTTTCCACCTTGTTCTGTATGCATCCCATTTCCAGCATTTGTATCATTACCAACCCGCTGATTAGAATAGACTTCAATCTCTAGACCTGTAGCATCAGTACCCGTAATTAATTTAATTTCTTGTACTGGAATCGTATAGGTATCTTTACCAGTATGATTTGCAGCGTTTGTTTCCGATGCATGAGTTGTATTAGAACCCTCTTCGGCATAGAAATCTTGAGCAGCCAAAGCGACTCCAAAGTTTCCATCTTTTCCAACTCCTGCTTTTTTCAGATCATTGTAGACAGCAAGAATGGAATCATTTAAGCGTGACAATTGATCATTGATTTGTTTAGCTGTAAGGACATCATTCGATAAGACTTTTTTAGTTTCTGCAATAACTTCCTTATTATTAGCTATCGCCGCCTCAATTGCCGCTTTGTTTTCACCCTCAAGCTTATTTTTCCGGACTGCTTCAGTTGCTAAAACATTGGTTACCTCAGCTTCAGACGTAACTTGTTCTAAGACTTTTTTCTCTTCTTGGACTGGTTTGACAGTTTCTTCTGCTTCTTTTGTTTCTTCTGCTTTTTCTGTAGATTCCGTTATTTTCCCAACTTCGACAGATTCAGCAAATACCGTAATTAAATCCTTAATCTTAGCAAGTTCAGTATCCACTTCCTCTTGCTCAACTATCTCTTTTGAGATGACAGATTTCGCAGAATCTAATAGTTCTTTAGCAGATGTTAGTACCAAGTCATCTATATTCTTTGCTGTTTTTACTTTCTCTTCAAGTTCTGTAATTTTTTTAACTAAATCCGTTTTATCAACCGTCTTAAGGGCAACTTCTTTTTCTTTTTTTATCGAATTTTCAGGTGTTTTTGTTTCCGTAGAAGATTCCGTATTCAATGTCGATGTTGAAACAAGCGTAGTATCTGCTCCTTGAAGTTCCATCGCTGATACTGCTCCATTGCCCAAAAACATCAAACCTGCTGAAATTGCTACTGATGCTACTCCTAAACTATACTTTCGAATCCCGTATCGAATGTATTTCTCCGTTCTAAAATCCTGTTGCTTACTCTTCATAAGAAAAACAACCTCCCTATTTTTATTATGTCGATATTGAAATATAGAAAAAACGAAATTTCTTTCCCTTCTCGAAAATTGGTTTTTAAATTTCGTTATTCTAAAAGGATTATATCCTCATATTCAATATGCATATTCATACTAACATTTTCTGTTCTCTTTTTCAACATTTTTAATTATTTTATTTGAGAAAAATACAAAAATAATTTAACACCGAATACTTGAAAAGACCAATACTCACAGAGGTTTACATCGTGTAAATTTCAGGTGTCGCTTATCCGATAATTAAATAAAATACACTTTTATGTATCAATTTATTTTTTAGAGTTTTGTAGAAGTTAAATTTTTCCCACACTTACATTGTTATAACAAAAAAATTCTATAAGAAGTACACAAATCTAACAGTATATTTCTTAGCCGTTATTTATAGATTATCATGAAAATTTGACTTAGAGGCCGAGACCCTAAACCTTGACTACAGATTCATTTTTTGTTAAAATGTAACAAATCTTATTACATCTAATATAAGATAAATCCATGAAAGGACTTCTACTATGAAATCATTAAAAGGTATTTTATTTATCGGACTTAGTATGCTTCTGACTATCCTAGCTTGGCTCAGTTCAGGTGCTAGTCAGTTTCTAATCCCTGGTTTAGCTCTCACTACGCTCTCACTTACTTTTATACTAGCTAGCCGTTTACCCTTGCTTGAGGCTTGGTTTAACGGACTTGAAAAAATGTATCTAGCTCATAAATTCACGGCTTTTCTATCCATTCTCCTACTAACCCTACACAACTTTAGCATGGGAGGTCTCTGGGGTTCGCATTTGGCCGCACAGTTTGGAAATATCGCTATCTATATCTTTATCAGCATTGTTCTGGTTGCCTATCTGGGACAATATATCCAGTATGAAGCATGGAGATGGATTCATCGATTGGTTTATCTAGCCTATATCTTTGGTCTCTTTCATGTTTTGATGATCATGGGAAATCGTCTCCTCTCCTTTAGTTTCCTAGGTCTTATCTTTGGAATCTATGCTATTTTAGGCTTGCTTGCAGGTTTTTATATTATTTTCCTTTATCAAAAGATCGGTTTCACCTATCTTGGAAAAATCGTAGGAATCAAACGCCTCAACCACGATACGACTGAAATTGAAATAGAACTTAGCCATCCTTTCACCTACGAATACGGGCAATTTGCCTTTCTAAAAATTTTCCAAAAAGGTTTTGAGACTGCTCCACATCCTTTCTCCATCTCTGGAGGAAAAGGACGAACTCTTTATTTTACGATAAAAAACTCTGGTGACCACACCAAGAATATCTATGACAATCTTCAAGTCGGTAGCAAGGTTGCTGTTGATCGCGCCTATGGGCATATGACTATGGGACACGGTCCAAAGCAGCAAATCTGGATTGCAGGTGGAATTGGAATGACACCCTTCATCTCTTATATCCGGGAGCATCCTATCCTAGACAGAAATGTCCGCTTCTACTATAGTTTCCGTGGGGAGGAAAATGCTGTCTACCTAGATCTACTTCGTGACTACGCCCGTCAAAATGCTAACTTTGACCTTCAGCTGGTCGATAGCAATGAAAAAGGATACCTGACTTTGGATCAAGAAGAAATCCCTGACCAGTCTACTGTTTATATGTGTGGACCTCTTCCTATGATGAAGGCCCTTGCCAAGCAAATCAAGAAAAAGAATCCCAAAGCAAAACTCATTTACGAAGGTTTCAAGTTTAAATAAGATCATTGTCCCTCTAACACAAAAGAGGGACTTTCTTTTCACTTTATTTCCCTCTTCTGTGCTATACTTAGTTTAGTACATTCTTTGAGATTGGAGCCAGTATGAAAATCCATAAAACCGTGAATCCCGTTGCCTATGAAAATACTTATTATCTAGAAGGGGACCAACACCTGATTGTGGTTGACCCAGGTAGTCATTGGGAAGCTATCCGCAAGACTATCGAGAAAATCAACAAACCAGTCTGTGCGATTCTCCTGACCCACACCCACTACGACCATATTATGAGTCTGGACTTGGTTCGTGAGACTTTTGGAAATCCTCCAGTTTATGTAGCAGAGAGTGAAGCATCTTGGCTTTATACTCCAGTCGATAATCTCTCTGGTCTCCCTCGTCACGATGATATGGCAGATGTGGTCGCAAAACCTGCAGAACACACCTTTGCCTTTCATGAGGAATACCAGCTTGAGGAATTTCGTTTTACAGTTCTACCGACTCCAGGGCACTCTATTGGCGGTGTTTCCCTGGTCTTTCCTGATGCTCATCTAGTCTTGACGGGAGATGCTCTATTCCGAGAAACCATCGGACGGACAGACCTTCCTACCGGTAGCACGGAACAACTTCTCCATAGCATTCAGACGCAACTCTTTACTCTTCCTAACTACGATGTCTACCCTGGGCATGGTCCAGCTACGACTATCGCTCACGAAAAGACCTTCAATCCCTTTTTCTAGCAAGCAAAAAACCAAGGATAATTTCCTTGGTTTTTGTGTAGCTTCTATTTCTATGTTAATATTTGCTCAGAAGAATCAATATTGACTAGAAAAATAATTCAAAACTAATTAGCCGGATTCAATTCTTTCCAACCAATGTTAGACAAATCAAGTTTTTCAGAAGAAATATCTAAAACTTGCTCTGCTTTTTCGTTGCCACCGATCTGAATAGTTGCTTCTTTAATCTTCTGCACTCCATTTTTATCAAACGAATATAGAGCCAGATTCATTTCTGGACGAGTTGACTGCCAGTCTGCATAAGAGACTTGACCGTTTTCATAAATATCAAATCCTGAGCGAAAACCACCTGCAGAAGCTACATAGGCTGTATGAAGTAAGCTAGGTTTTTGATTTTCCAAATAATAAATGGCTGAAACAAATTTTTCATCGCCAATAAGCAACTCGTCTTGACCATCCTTATTCAAATCAACAATTGCGTATTTCCAATCGGGTGCATTTTGATAATCCATTCGAGAGAAAACCAGGCCATATTCTTCTGAAGTAATCTTATCTTGTTTATTTTCCTTGTATAAATCTTCTCTATTACCTTGTTTTAAAAGGTCTGTAAAGTGATTATAGCGTTCAATCACTTCTTTATATAAATCTTGTCTAGTTTCTTTCTTATTTTCAGCTGTCGATTGCGATTCTTTGGTTGACGAGTCACTAGTATTTTCAGCCTTTGCTTCTGTTGATACACTAGTCTTATCGTCTTTAGAGACAGATGATAGTGCAGATGAAGGTTCTGTATTGTTCCTATTTTTATTGAGAGCACAAGATGCTAGAACTGAAATCGAAAGAATAGCTGATAGCATCATTAAAAATTTCTTCATGTTAACCTCGATAGCATTGTATTTTCAGATTGATAAACTTCAAAAATGAACCATTAATTCCAAGATGATACTTGGTTAGGGTCTTACTTTACCAAATAATCACACGGTCCTCTGGTGAACGCCACATGCCGTCGCCTTCTTTGACATCGTATGTTGTAAAGAAGTCATCGAAGTTTGGCACTTGAACGTTGACACGGAGTTTGGCAGGCGCGTGCACATCGACACTGGCCATAAGTTTCATCAATTCTGGACGGCCTTTCATGCGCCAGATACGAGCAAAGTTGTGGAAAAATTCTTCAGCTGAGAAGTCTGGTTCTCTCTTGGCTGCTTCAAGGGCTGCAGCAATTCCTCCCAAGTCAGCAACATTTTCTGATACAGTTAGTTTTCCGTTGATCGTTGCTCCGTAAGATTCTTGCCCATCAAACTGGTCGATAACTTTCTGCGTTTTTTCTTTAAAGGCAGCATAGTCACTCTCTGTCCACCAATCCTTGAGGCTACCATTTTCATCAAAAGAAGCGCCATTTGTGTCGAAGGCATGAGAAATCTCGTGGGCAATAACAGCACCAATACCACCATAGTTAGCAGAAGATGACTGATGCAAGTCATAGAATGGAGCCTGTAGAATGGCTGCTGGGAAGACAATCAAGTTTTTCTGTGGATTGTAGTAGGCATTAACCATGTGAGCTGGCATACCCCACTCCTTGTAATCAACCGGTTGGTTCCACTTGCTCCAGCTGTGCTTGATTTCCACACGCGCAAAGGCTAGGGCATTCTCAAAGAGACTGGCAGTTTCGTCCACTACTTTGTCCTTGTAGCGGGCTGGCAATTCCTCTGGATAACCGATATAAGGCTTGATGACATTGAGTTTGACAATGGCCTTGTCTCGCGTTTCAGGTGTGAGCCAGTCGTTCTTAGCCAAGCGTTCCTTATAAACGTCAATCATAGTTGCTACTTTTTTCTCTACGTCTGCCTTAGCTTCTGGAGAGAATTTTTCATGCGCATACCAGAGACCAAGAGCCTGCTTGAAAGGACCTTGAGCCAAGTGATAAGCTGCCTTGACCTTATCCTGAGCTTCTGGAACACCTGAAAGGGCACGTCCGTAGGCACCTGACAAAACACGAATCTCGTCAGTTAGATAGCTGGTTGAAAGATTCACCACAGCTAAAATCAAGGTTGCCTTAAGCAAAGGCCAAGCTTCTTCACTATAAAATTGGTCTGTTGCTTGCCAGAAACGCTCTTCATCTACGATAACCTTGTCAGGCACTTGCCCAAGAATAGCTTGGAAGAAATCATCCAAAGGTATGGCAGGAGCGAATTTCTTGAAATCTTCATAAGCGTATGGATGATAGAGTTTGGCATATTCTGAACTTTCTTCATTTGAAAGGACAACTGCAGCGATACGACGGTCCAATTCCAATCTCTTCTCTAGCAAATCTGCAATTTCCTCATCTGAAAAATCGTAGGCTTTGAGAAGATTTGCGCTACTTTCCTTCCAAAGCGTCAAGAGTTCCTCACGCTGAGGATGGTCTTCAGCGTAGTAGGTTGTATCTGGCAAGATTGTTCCTGGTGCACTTGCCCAGAGAACATTGGTTCTGGCATCCATAAAGTCTGGCGATACACCAAATGGAAGGAAGTTTGGTTTCCCTGCTAGTTCAAACTCTGCCAGTTTGCTAGTAAAATCTGCAAAGCTCTCCAAATCTTGGTATTCCTTGAGCATTGGCAAAACAGGCTTGATCCCATCAGCTTCTCTCTTGTCAAAATCACGTACCATACGATGGTACTTAACAAAGTTTGCGAGGATAGCATCCTCTGGAACATCCTCACCTGCCAACCACTTGTCCGTAGTCGCCAGCATCAACTCTTCAATTTCCTCGTCAAGGTCAATAAAACCACCTGTTCGAGATTTGTCAGCTGGAATGACAGCTGTTTTTTCCCATTCGCCATTGATTGCATCATAAAAATCGTCTTGATAACGTGTCATCTTGTTCTCGCTTTCCTTTTTCACTTATTCCTAGCTTAGCAAAAATCCCTGGGGAATGCAATTAAAAATGGTCTCTCTTTTTCTTCATTTTTCAGTTATTATTTTAAATTTTTCAAAAATTAACTTGACTTAATTTTTTTTTTAATGTATATTAAAAGACAGGAGGAAAACAACTGTATGATACGTATCGAAAACCTCAGTGTCTCCTACAAAGAAACGTTGGCACTAAAGGATATTTCACTAGTGCTCCAAGGACCAACTATTACCGGAATTATTGGTCCAAACGGTGCTGGAAAATCAACTTTATTAAAAAGTATGTTGGGAATTATCCCACATGAAGGTCAGGCCTTTCTCGATGACAAAGAAGTCAAGAAATCTTTACATCGAGTTGCCTATGTCGAGCAAAAAATCCATATCGACTACAATTTCCCTATCAAGGTCAAGGAATGCGTCTCACTGGGACTCTATCCATCCATCCCGCTCTTTCACACCTTAAAAGCCAGCCACTGGAAAAAAGTGGCGGATGCACTTGAAATCGTTGGACTCTCAGACTATGCTGATCGCCAAATCAGCCAGCTCTCAGGAGGACAATTCCAACGTGTTTTGATTGCCCGCTGCTTAGTGCAGGAAGCTGACTACATCTTTTTAGATGAGCCTTTTGCCGGGATTGACTCGATCAGTGAAGAGATTATCATGAACACGCTGAGAGACCTTAAAAAAGCTGGTAAAACAGTTCTCATCGTCCATCATGACCTCAGCAAAGTCCCCCATTATTTCGACCAAGTTTTGCTTCTCAATCGAGAATTAATAGACCTTGGTCCGACTAAAGAAACCTTTACCGAAGCCAATCTTAAGAAGGCCTACGGTAGCAAACTCTTTTTCAATGGAGGTGACCTATGATAGCAGAATTTATCGATGGATTGCAACATTTCCATTTCCTACAAAACGCCTTGATAACAGCTATAGTCATCGGAGTGGTTGCTGGAGCTGTGGGATGTTTTATCATCCTACGTGGGATGTCTCTCATGGGAGATGCTATCTCTCACGCAGTTTTGCCCGGCGTAGCCCTTTCCTTTATCCTGGGAATTGATTTCTTTATTGGAGCCATTATCTTTGGCTTGATGGCCTCCATCATCATTACCTACATCAAGGGAAACTCTATCATCAAGAGTGACACTGCCATTGGTATTACCTTTTCATCTTTCTTAGCCCTAGGTGTCATCTTGATTAGTGTTGCCAAGAGTTCGACAGACCTCTTCCATATCCTTTTTGGGAATATCCTCGCTGTCCAAGATACGGACATGTGGATCACCATTGGTGTGGGTGCATTGATTCTCTTGATTATCGGGATTTTCTTTAAACAACTATTGATTACATCCTTTGACGAACTCCTGGCTAAAGCCATGGGAATGCCCGTCAATTTCTACCACTATCTGCTCATGGTGCTCTTGACCCTTGTGTCAGTCACTGCCATGCAAAGTGTTGGAACGATTCTTATCGTGGCCATGTTGATCACCCCAGCTGCGACGGCTTACCTTTATGCGAATAGCCTAAAGAGCATGATTTTTCTTTCATCAACCCTAGGGGCAACCGCTTCTGTTTTGGGACTCTTTATCGGCTATAGCTTCAACCTCGCAGCAGGATCCAGCATCGTGCTCACATCCGCCAGCTTCTTCTTAATCAGTTTCTTTATCTCTCCAAAGCAACGATATTTGAAACTGAAACATAAAAAAATCAATAAATAAGGGGAGACCCTTTCTGGAGGAATCTAATGAAAAAATTAGGTACATTGCTTGTACTCTTTCTTTCCGTCATTGCACTTGTAGCATGTGCTAGCGGAAAAAAAGATACTGCTTCTGGTCAAAAACTAAAAGTTGTTGCTACAAACTCAATCATCGCTGATATTACCAAAAATATCGCTGGTGACAAGATTGATCTTCACAGTATCGTTCCTGTTGGTCAAGACCCACACGAGTACGAACCACTTCCTGAAGACGTTAAGAAAACTTCTCAAGCTGATTTGATTTTCTATAACGGTATCAACCTTGAAACAGGTGGCAATGCTTGGTTTACCAAATTGGTAGAAAATGCCAAGAAAACTGAAAACAAAGACTACTTTGCAGTCAGCGAAGGCGTTGATGTTATCTACCTTGAAGGCCAAAACGAGAAAGGCAAAGAAGACCCACACGCTTGGCTCAACCTTGAAAATGGGATGATTTATGCTAAAAATATCGCTAAACAATTGATTGCAAAAGACCCTAGCAACAAGGAATTCTACGAAAAAAATCTCAAAGACTATACTGAAAAACTAGACAAACTAGACAAGGAAGCCAAAGAGAAATTTAACAATATCCCTGCTGAGAAGAAACTCATCGTAACCAGCGAAGGATGCTTCAAATACTTCTCTAAAGCCTACGGAGTTCCAAGTGCCTACATCTGGGAAATCAACACAGAAGAAGAAGGAACACCTGAACAAATCAAGACCTTGGTTGAAAAACTTCGCCAAACAAAAGTTCCATCACTCTTTGTTGAATCAAGTGTCGATGACCGTCCAATGAAAACTGTTTCACAAGACACAAATATCCCAATTTACGCGCAAATCTTTACTGACTCAATCGCTGAAGAAGGCAAAGAAGGCGACAGCTACTACAGCATGATGAAATACAACCTTGACAAGATTGCTGAAGGTTTGTCTAAGTAATCCATTAAAAACGTCGTTCTCACGTGAACAGGCGTTTTTTATCTCTTAATTTCCAGTCAAATCATTGGAAAAATCTGACAATTCTCGGTAAAATAAAAGAAAAAAGAATGGAGTAGTTTCATGACCACTTTTCTCGGAAATCCTGTAACTTTTACAGGTAAACAACTGCAAGTCGGAGACAAGGCACTTGACTTTTCTCTTACGACAACCGATCTCTCTAAAAAAACGCTAGCTGACTTTGATGGAAAGAAAAAAGTCTTGAGTGTTGTCCCTTCTATCGATACTGGTATCTGCTCAACGCAAACACGTCGATTCAACCAAGAACTAGCTAACCTCGACAATACCGTCGTTCTTACTGTTTCTATGGACCTACCATTTGCCCAAGGACGCTGGTGTGGGGCTGAAGGCCTTGACAATGCCATCATGCTTTCAGACTATTTTGACCATTCTTTCGGGCGCGATTATGCCCTCTTGATCAACGAATGGCATCTCCTTGCACGTGCTGTCTTTGTTCTCGATACTGACAATGTCATCCGTTACGTAGAATACGTTGACAACATCAATACAGAACCAGACTTTGAAGCTGCTATTGCTGCAGTAAAAGAACTGGACTAAAATCAAAGCCATTAGGGCAGAAGGCTAGAGAAATCTAGCTTTTTTTGATATACTAGATGGAGAGGAAAGACAAGAGGAAACGAATGACGCCAAATAAAGAAGACTACCTAAAATGTATTTATGAAATCGGTACGGAAATGCAAAAAATCACCAATAAGGAAATTGCTGCCCGTATGCAAGTCTCTCCACCTGCCGTAACAGAGATGATCAAACGCATGAAAAGTGAAAATCTCATCCTCAAGGACAAGGAGAACGGCTATCTATTGACAGATATCGGCCTCAAACTGGTCTCTGAGCTCTATCGTAAACACCGTTTGATTGAAGTCTTTCTAGTTCACCATCTAGACTATACTAGCGATCAAATCCACGAAGAAGCTGAGGTCCTAGAACACACAGTCTCTGACCTATTTGTAAAGAGACTGGATAAACTGCTTGGTTTCCCTCAAACCTGCCCCCACGGTGGAACCATACCAGCTGAGGGAGAACTCTTGGTTGAAATCAATAATCTGCCACTAGCGGCCGTCCAGGAAGCTGGAACCTATCTCCTGACTCGGGTTCACGATAGCTTTGAACTACTCAAATATCTAGAAAAGCACGCAATTCATATCGGTGACCAACTCCAAGTCAAGCAGTTTGATGGCTTTTCCAATAGCTTTACTCTGGTCAACAAAGACGAAGACCTCCAAGTTAGTATGGATATCGCCAAACAACTCTATGTTGAAAGAATCAACTAAGCCCTTATCCTTGAAAGAAATTCCTTTCAGGGATTTTTTATTATTTTAGTTGTAAGTCCGATTCATTTGGTGTAAAATGAAGGTAGATAAAAGAGGGAGGTCATCTTATGAAAAAACTCTTTAGACTACACTTCGCAG
>CAUSPE010000029.1:0-21207 GCA_963533485.1 uncultured Streptococcus sp. | reverse complement strand
TGCTGTTATGAGTTTTTATTTTAAAGAGAGCCCAGTTATCAGTCATTTACCGGAAATCGCTTTGATTATGTTGTTAAGCAGTCTGCTTTCAAGTTTGGTAAATGTTCTCTTGATTTACCGTTTTCAATCTGTAGATAGCCTTGGTAAACTGGCAACGATAGTGGGAACTGCTTCTGGATTTTTAGTAGGAACTTATATCCCCATTGGAGTATTACCTGATTCTGCACAGCTTTTCATGAAATGTACCCCTGCAACTTATATTGCTTCTCTCTATCGACAAGTCTTGATGAAAGAGCAGTTAGAGACCGCATTTTCAGGAAATAACAGTCTGTTACAGGAATTTCAAGAAAAAATGGGAATCCAAATTAACTGGCAAGAACTATTGACAAAGGAAGAAACATACTTTATAGTGGTTATTATCAGTCTCGTCGCTATTCTTCTTTGGCTTTTATTTGTTAAAGTGTTTAGCAAGAGAAAATAAAGATGTATTGGAGAGAAAATGAAGATTCGTTTTGAAATGAAGACAGAGTTTTCAGAAAAAGACCCACACATTTTAATTCAGGCAGCTCAGTTAACCGACCAAGCAAGAGAGGTCATGGAGTATTTAGAACAATTTTCAACGACCAATCAGGTGGTCATTCCTATTCGAACGGATGATCATCTGGTTATGGTGAAAATTGAGGATCTTATTCTAGCAGATATCGATAAGAATTTGTTGACCATTTATACGGTAGATGGGATTTATAAAACTAAGGAAACATTAACAAACTTTCAGAATCGAATTAATCGGCGTAACTTTATACAGATATCGCGTCATTCAGTTATAAACATTGACCATTTAGAGTCATTATCGGATAGCTTTTCAGGGAACATGATGGCTAAGATGACTCGGGGTCTCAAATCGAGTGTGAGTCGGAAATACGTTAAGTCCTTAATGGATTATCTAGGTTTATAGGAGAAAATCATGAAGCGATTGATTGCTTATTTTGTATCGGGAATGCGTACGGCCTCCTTTGTTTATTTGAGTTTGGTGTTATTGGCTCAGTTTTATTCAGGTATTACCTATCCCGCACCAACGACAAAAAATATTCTAGCTTTGTTTTTGATGAGTGGAATTATGGGGGTACTGACTTTAATCCTTGAAAGACTAGAGTTTCTTGCTTATAGTATGCGTGTAGGAGTTCATTTGTTAGCGACAGCTACTATTTTAGTATTAACCTACTTATTTTTTGGCTGGGGTTCAGCATTGTTGAGTCCCTTGCTTTGGTTCTTTTTTTTGTTGATTTATGGACTGATATGGTTGTACCAGATCTGGCAAACTCACAAGCTCACCCAACGAATTAATCAAGCCTTAGAAGATAAAAGAAAGAAAACGAATCACTAATGTAGTGTTGAGGATGAGGTTTGAGGAGAGTGCTAGTTTCCATATAGAGCAAATTATGATATAGTATTTTCAGTGTAAAACAAGGAGAAAAACGATGCCAGTAAATGAATATGGTCAGATGATTGGTGAGTCAATGGAAGGTTATACACCAGGTGAATTGCCTTCCATTGATTTCTTAGAAGGGCGCTACGCTCGGATAGAGGCTCTTTCGGTGGAAAAGCATGCGGAGGATTTGCTAGCTGTTTATGGTCCAGATACACCTCGGGAGATGTGGACCTACCTCTTTCAGGAACCAGTGGCAGATATGGAGGAACTGGTTACCGTCTTAAATCAGATGTTAGCTCGTAAGGACCGTTTTTACTACGTGATTATAGATAAGACAACTGGTAAGGCTTTGGGAACTTTTTCTCTCATGCGTATTGACCAGAATAACCGAGTAATAGAAGTGGGAGCTGTCACTTTTTCTCCAGAACTCAGGGGAACACGTATAGGGACAGAGGCTCAATATCTCCTAGCTCGCTATGTTTTTGAGGAGATTAACTATCGTCGCTATGAGTGGAAATGCGATGCTCTAAATCTGCCATCCAGACGAGCTGCGGAACGTTTGGGCTTTATCTATGAAGGAACCTTCCGCCAGGCAGTCGTTTATAAGGGACGCACGAGGGATACGGATTGGCTCTCTATGATTGATAAGGACTGGCCTCAAGTCAAAGCTCGTTTGGAAGCATGGCTGGCTCCTGAAAATTTTGATAAAAATGGACGGCAGTACAAGAGCTTAAGAGAATTCTGAGAGGTATTGATATGATAACTATTAGAAAGCAAGAAGTTGTTAAGTTAGAGGATGTTTTGCATCTCTATCAGGCAGTCAGTTGGACAAATTATACCCATCAACCTCAGATGTTGGAGAAGGCCTTATCTAACTCATTAGCAATTTATCTGGCACTTGATGGCGATGCCGTGGTGGGCTTGGTCCGTTTGGTCGGGGATGGTTTTTCATCGATTTTTGTCCAGGATTTGATCGTTTTGCCTAGCTATCAGCGCCAAGGGATTGGTAGCAACTTGATGAAAGAGGCTTTAGGTGACTTCAAAGATGCCTATCAAGTCCAACTAGTGACCGATCAGACAGAAAAAACCTTGGGATTCTATCGTTCTCTGGGATTTGAAACCTTATCTACTTATGATTGTACAGGAATGATTTGGGTGGATCGAAAAAGATAAAAAAATTATTTTTTATTAAGTAAAGTTTAAGTCTCCTCGTGTATTATATAGTTATTAGATAAAGACCTCCTAATACTCTTCGAAAATCTCACCAGCCTTCGTTAGAGTAGACTTAGCTAACTATCGTTATGCTTGCGTCTATCTGCCTAGTCTGATTTCGATTTTCATTGAGTACCCTTTATTTAATGAAATCCCAAACTTTTCTTTTTCATCATAATCTCCTAAGGAAGCCACCCAATCAGGTGGCTTTTTTGTTGTTTGAGAAAAAATTCCATTTGGAGAAAATTTTTAAAAAATGATAAATCATAGAAAAAGTTAAGTTAGCTTTAAGATTCATCTTGTATCATATAATCATTAAATAAAGACCTCCTAACTTTATTTAATGAAATCCTAAACTTTTCTTTTTCATAATAATCTCCCTAAAGAAGTCACCCAATCAGGTGGCTTTTTTGTTGTTTGAGAAAGGAAATCCCATTTGGAAAAATTAACAAAAAAAAATTTTAGAAATTAGAAAAAACTTTGCTACTTCTGTATCAGCTTTTTTTAGTTTCTAAAAATAAAGCGTTTACATTTCGATATAAAAGTGTTATACTTAATTGGTAATAAAATATAAATAAAAAAGCTGTAAAATAAAAATTAAATCGCAATAATTAACAAATTATAAACAAAATCAAAAAGAGGTAGAAATATGGTCAAACGATTTATTAGCTCTAATGCATCAGAGATTTTAAGCATGACAGCTAGTGAGCTGAAACAAAGCATCAAAGCTAGCGAGGGACGGATCATCTTATCAGAAAATGTGGCTTTTAAGGAATCTTATATCGGTGATATTACGAATTCTGAGATGGCTAGAGCTTTTGGTGCAGACCTTATTTTGCTAAATGGTATTGATCTCTTCAATCCTTATGTGGATGGTTTGACTGGGAAAGGAAATTTTGTAGAGGAGCTACATCACTTAGTTGGACGTCCTATCGGAGTCAATTTAGAACCGATTGATACGCAGGCGCAAATGGCCGAAGATCGTCAAGAGATTAACGAAGGTAGGCAAGCTAGTGCTGCAACCATTCAGGCAGCAGAACAATATGGTGTTGATTTTATTTGCTTGACAGGAAATCCAGGAACAGGGGTAACCAATCAGGCAATTATCGATACGATTCGAGTAGTGAAAGAGCATTTTTCAGGTTTGCTCATTGCTGGAAAAATGCATGGTGCAGGAGTAGATGAGCCAGTAGCGGACTTGGAGGCTATCGATCAATTTATTGAAGCGGGAGCAGATATTATCCTAGCTCCAGCGGTGGGAAGTGTTCCAGGATTTGATGATGCAGATTTGAAACAAATCGTTCAGTTGGCACATAAAAAAGGGGCTCTCGTAATGAGCGCTATTGGAACGAGTCAAGAGAGTTCGGATACAGATATTGTTAAGCAAATGGCAATCCGCAATAAAATCTGTGGTGTAGACATTCAGCATATTGGAGATTCAGGATATGGTTGTCTTGCCCCAGTGGAGAACATCTTTGCAATGAGCAAAGCGCTTCGTGGCCAGCGCCATACGGTTTCGATGATTGCTCGTTCGATCAATCGTTAAAATATATATATAAAAATTGAGAACCATGTAGGTTCTCAATTTTTTTTATGAAGAAAAGCTTCGTTAATACATAGGCTGATTGCAGCTCTAGCAACATTCAAATGAGAATACGGTTTGATGGTAATCTCGGGTTGTTTTTGATGTGGGAACAGTTGTACCATGTGATGTAAGCGAGAGAGGATCTGCTCTGCAATTATAGGATAAGAGAAGATTTCGCCATCTAAGTAAATGCGTTCTGTGTCAATAAGTTGGCATAGATTGGAAATCGAAATCGTCAAATATTTACAGGCGGTATTGATTAACTCAATACTACCAAGATCTCCCAATTGGTAAGCTGTAAGAAGTGTATTGAGGCTGATATCACCAGAATCGGCCACTAAGGTTCGAAGTAAAGAGACACGGGAAGAGCGATAGAGCAAGCTTGCTTTGTCAATCAGGGCGCTCTCACTGGCATAGACTTGCAGGCAACCATTTTTACCGCAAGGACACCGTTCGCCTTCAGGATTGATGACAGTGTGTCCGACTTCTCCGATCAGGAAATTTTCTTGACTATAGATACTTCCGTTATACATATATGAACAATGAATACCTCTTGCAACATGATAAACGATGAAATTACTATCTGTAGAATGATAGTTAAAGAGTCGCTCTGCCAAGGTGAGGCAGTGAGATTTATTACCAAAGTAAACGGGAACAGCAAAAGCATCCTGTATTGTTTTTAAGTTTATATTTTCCCAAAGTGGGTTTTTAGAGATGATTTGCGGGCTTTCGTCTAATTTAACGTGTCCTGGCAATCCAATCCCAATTGCTGAAATAGAAAAATTCTTATTTTTTTGTAAAAAATGTTGGATAAGTTGAATGATTTCAATATCATTAGGACCGCCTTGATGTTCTAGATGATGTGTATGCCATTCGCTAGCCAAAATATCACCTATATTATCAGCAATCACTAAAGCAAGATACTTTTCAGAAATCTCAAACCCCAAATAAAAGTGTTGGCGAGCAGTGATGTCTAGTAAAGTTTTTTTACGTCCGACACTATCGTCTTCTAATTCTCCTAGTTCTTGCACCAATCCTTCTTTAATGAGTTCGTTGATGATATTGCCTGTCGTAGCAGGAGTGATATGTGTTTCTTTTGAAATATCGATACGAGAAATCGGGCGTTTTGCATAGAGTTGATCTAGAATTGTTGCCCTGATTTCAGCTTGTTTTCGAGTTAATGTCATAATTTTTACCTCAGCTGATATATTATCAAAAAATAATTAAAAACTCAACATGAAAGCGTTGACATTTTCAAAAATTCAGTATATAATATTTATAGAAAATTAACAATAAACTTAAATAAACAAAAAAACAGCTTTTTTATTTACATATTACAAATAATAAGTTTGTTTTAATTTTTAAAATACCAAATTATTTAGGAGGGGAAACATATGGCTACAAAAGAAATCATGCTAGTCTGTGCTGCAGGTATGAGTACAAGTCTCATGGTAACAAGAATGCAAAAAGCAGCAAAAGAAAAAGAGATGCAAGCAAATATTTTTGCAGTTCCAGTTCCAGAAGCAGAAAGCTATCTAGCCGAACACCAAGTTGATGTTGTCTTATTAGGCCCTCAGGTACGCTATCTATTGGATGATTTTAGAGAAAAGTTAGCAACTACTCCAGTAGATGTCATTCCTATGACGGATTACGGCATGATGAAGGGGGACAAAGTGCTAGAGCTAGCTGAGTCTTTGATGCAATAGGAGGATGTATGGACAGACAATCATCTATAGAAGTTGCAATGCAGTTAATTATGTATGGCGGAGAAGCAAAATCTTGTGCTTTAGAGGCCATTGCAGCAGCTAAAAATCAGAAATTTGATGATGCTACAGAAAAACTCTCCCAAGCTCAGGCGGCACTTTTAGAGGCACACCATGCTCAGACAGATATGCTGACTAGAGAGGCGCAAGGAGAAAAAAACGAAATTAATTTATTTATGATTCATGGTCAAGATCACTTAATGACGAGCATCGCTTTTGTTGACTTGGCTAAGGAAATCATTGCTCTCTATCAAAAAATAGAAAAAAAAGGAGAAGACTATTATGAGTAATTTTGTCGATAAATGGCAAGCGCGCCTGATGCCGATTGCCAATAAAATAGGAAATCAAAAGTTCCTCGTTGCTCTTCGTGATTCCTTTATTGGAACCATGCCAGTCATTATGACAGGTTCATTTGCTTTAATGCTGAATGCTTTTCTGTCTGACCTTCCAGGTCAATTTGGTTGGACTTGGATCACAAGTGCTTTCCAGTGGTTGATTGACATCAACTGGTTAGTCTTCAAGGGAAGTATTCCAATTGTTGTTCTTTTGTTCTTATTTACCTTCGGTGTAAACATTGCTCGAATCTACAAAACAGATAAGGTGTCAGCTGGACTGGTAGCGGTCGCTTCTTATGTTATTACGATTGGTGGTTCTATCACAAAGACATTTGAATTGGCTTCAAATAGCCAAGCGGTTGGTAAGGCAGTTGAGAAACTACCAGAGTTTAAATTAACTGGTAATAGCCTTGCAGTAACACTTAATAGTGTGATTCCGGGCGACCAAATTAGTGCTCGTGGCTATTTTACAGCAATTTTAATTGGTTTTGTCTCTGTTATCATTTTTTGTAAAGTCATGAATCGTAACTGGACAATCAAGCTTCCAGATTCTGTTCCACCTGCAATCATGAAGCCATTCTTGTCTATCATTCCAGCTGCGATTGCTATGTATGTCATCGGTATTGCGACTTATATCTTCAATACTGTGACTGGTGAATTAATGATTAACTGGATCTATAAAGTCCTTCAAGCACCACTTCTTAGCATGTCACAAAGTTTCTGGGCTGTTTTGTTAATTGTATTTTTGAATAAGATTTTCTGGTTCTTTGGACTTCATGGTGGTAATGTCTTAGCACCGGTCATGGCTAGTCTATTTGGTGTTACCATGCTTGCAAACTTAGAAGCTTTCCAAGCAGGGCAAGCTATTCCATATATGTGGACAGATAACTCATTTGGTGCTTTTGTTTGGTTTGATGCGATTGGTGTCGCAATTGCAATTCTTTGGCAAGCTAAAAATAAACATTATCGCGAAGTAGCAAAATTGGGTATTTACCCAATGATCTTCAATATCGGTGAGCCTGTGATGTACGGTCTGCCAATTGTACTGAATCCAATTATGTTCATTCCGTATGTAGTGACGCCACTTCTGATGGTGACTGTCTCGTACTGGGCAACTGCATGGGGACTTGTTGCACCTGTTACTCAGAACGTAACGTGGGTGATGCCTCCTGTCTTGTACGGATTCTTTGCGACAGCCTTTGACTGGAGAGCGATCGTTCTATCACTCATTAATATCGCTATCTCTACCTTTGTTTACTTGCCATTTGTCAAGATGGCTGACAAACAACAGGAGCAATAATATGATAAATTTTGAAATACGTGATGAATTTTATCTTGATGGGAAGCCTTTTAAAATTTTATCAGGAGCCATTCAATATTTTCGCCTTCATCCTGATCAATGGCGAGAAACACTCCACAACTTAAAAGCACTAGGTTACAACACTGTTGAGACTTATATTCCCTGGAGTTTGCACGAACCTCAAGAAGGGCAATTTGTAAGAGACGGCCTACTTGATTTTGAAGCTTACTTTGATCTTGTACAGGAAATGGGCCTTCATTTGATTGTTCGTCCGACCCCTTATATCTGTGCTGAGTTTGATTTTGGTGGAATGCCACCATGGTTACTCAATTATCCTGGCATGCGTTTCCGCGTAAATGATGCTTTGTTTTTAGAAAAGGTTAGTCGTTTTTATGATTGGCTCTTTCCAAAGCTCTTGCCTTATCAGTTTACAGAGGGCGGTCCTATTCTCATGATGCAAGTGGAGAATGAGTATGGTTCTTATGCGGAAGACAAGGAATATATGCGCAACATTGCGAAAATGATGCGAGATCGTGGAGTCAGTGTTCCACTCTTTACATCAGATGGAACTTGGATCGAAGCTTTGGAATCAGGTACCTTGATTGAAGATGATATCTTTGTAACAGGAAATTTTGGATCGCAAGCGAAGGAAAATACAGATAATTTACGTGCTTTTATGGAGCGTCATGGTAAAAAATGGCCGCTTATGTGTACAGAGTTCTGGGATGGTTGGTTTAGCCGTTGGGGCGAAGAAATTGTCCGCCGAGATGCTGAAGACCTCGCACAGGATGTAAAAGAAATGATGCAGATCGGTAGTATGAATCTCTTCTTGCTACGTGGAGGAACAAACTTTGGATTTATCAGTGGCTGTTCTGCTCGGAAAACAAGAGATTTACCACAAATTACATCCTATGATTTCGATGCACCGGTTACAGAATGGGGTGTGCCAACAGAGAAGTATTATGCTGTCCAACGTGTGACGCATGAACTTTTCCCAGAATTGGAACAAATGGATCCAATTATTCGTAAGGCCAGAACTTATGGAAGCTTTCCTGTTGAAGGAACTGCAGATCTTTTGGATGTAGCTCCACAGATCACAGAGGAAATTATACACGATTATCCACAGTCAATGGAGCGTATTGGGCAGAATCATGGCTACATCCTTTATCGTTCAGATATTAAGAATCAATATCACGAAGAGCGACTGAAAGCATTAGAAACTCACGATCGTTGTCATTTCTATATCAATCAAGAGCACTTAGCTACTCAGTATAGAGAAGAGCTGGGAGATGAAATGCTATTCTCTGCTGATACAGAGCGTATTCAAATTGATGTGTTGGTAGAAAATATGGGACGTGTCAACTATGGGTATAAATTGAATGCTCCTAGCCAGTCTAAAGGTGTAAAAGGTGGTATCATGATCAACCACCAATTCCGTAAAGGTTGGAAACACTATGCCTTGAAGTTTGATGAGGCCATGTTGTCTAAGCTAGAATGTACAAATCCTGTGCCAGATAAGATTGTATCACCCGTTTTTTACAAATTTAATGTAAAATTAGATGAGATAGCAGATACTTTTATCGACTGTTCGCAGTATGGTAAAGGCTGTATCAGTGTCAACGGCTTTAATCTAGGACGCTATTGGAGTCAAGGTCCGATTCAATATCTGTATATTCCGTCAGGATTTCTGAAGGAAGAAAATGAGTTTATCGTCTTTGAGACGGAAAATGTAAAAGTTGAAGAACTGTCCTTGATTGATCAGCCGGTATTTAAAGAAATGGGGTTGTAAAAACAATGAAATATATCCGTGTTGGGAATGAATTGGAACAAGCTAGTCAATTGGTCTTGGGCTGTATGCGGATGGCTGAAAAGTCTTCAGATGAGATTGTAACTGTGTTGAAGACCGCTCAGGAAATCGGTATTAACTTCTACGATCACTCCGATGTTTATGCAGGTGGCGAGTCAGAGGCTAAGTTTGCTAAAGGCTTGCAAGATGCGGGAATTTTACGTGATCAAGTGATCATTCAGTCAAAATGTGGCTTGCGAAATGTGCATACGAATTATCATTTTGATTTTTCAAAAGAATATATCATTGACTCAGTAGAAGCCAGTTTGAAACGCCTACAGACCGATTATATGGATGTCTTGCTTTTGCATCGTCCAGATGCTCTGGTCGAGCCAGATGAAGTAGCAGAAGCATTTGATCGCTTGTATCAAGCGGGGAAAGTGCGTTACTTTGGAGTTAGCAATCAAAATCCTTACCAAATCGAACTTTTGCAAAAGAGCGTCAAGCAGCCACTGATTGTCAATCAGTTGCAGTTTGGCCCAGCTCATACGCCTATGATTGATCAAGGTCTGAATGCTAATATGCACAATTCTTTTGCCATCAATCGTGATGGAGGCGTCTTGGATTATTGCCGATTGAAGGATATTACTATCCAGCCATGGTCGCCATTCCAAGTTGATTTGGCACAGGGATTGTTTATGGATCATCCTAAATATGTAGAATTGACAAAGACACTTAAACAGTTTGCAGAGCAGCATCAAGTTTCCTTTGAAGCGATTGTCCTTGCTTGGATCTTACGGCATCCAGCGAATATGCAACCAATCATCGGAAGTATGAATCCAGAGCGAATCCGCTCAAGTGCAGAAGCATTTAAAGTAGATTTGCCACGTTCTGAATGGTATAAAATTTATAAAAGCGCAGGAAATGCTTTGCCGTAAATATCTATGCCTCCCTATTTCAAGAGGTAAATTGTGAAAACAATTTGCTTCTTTTGTTAAAAAAATAATCAATCATAGAAAAAGTTAAGTTAGCTTTAAGATTCATCTTGTATTATATAATCATTAAATAAAGACCTCCTAATACTCTTCGAAAATCTCACCATACTTCGTCAGAGTCGACTTAGCTAATTACAGTTATGCTTGCGTCTATCTGCCTAGTCTGATTTCGATTTTCATTGAGTACCCTTTATTTAATGAAATCCTAAACTTTTCTTTTTCATAATAATCTCCCTAAAGAAGTCACCCAATCAGGTGGCTTTTTTGTTTGTGGCTTGGATTTTTGCTATAATAGGAACATGAGTAGAATTTTAGATAATGAAATCATGGGTGATGAGGAGTTGGTAGAACGTACCCTCCGTCCCCAATATTTACGTGAATATATCGGACAAGACAAGGTCAAGGATCAGCTTCAAATCTTTATCGAGGCAGCAAAGATGCGTGATGAGGCGCTGGACCATGTTCTTTTGTTTGGCCCTCCAGGACTTGGGAAAACAACCATGGCTTTTGTCATTGCTAATGAACTGGGAGTCAATCTCAAGCAAACGTCAGGTCCTGTCATTGAAAAAGCGGGTGATCTGGTAGCGATTTTGAATGATTTGGAGCCTGGAGACGTTCTCTTTATTGACGAGATTCATCGCTTGCCCATGGCTGTCGAGGAAGTTTTATATAGTGCCATGGAGGACTTTTACATCGACATCATGATTGGGGCTGGAGAGGGTAGTCGTAGTGTTCATTTGGACTTGCCACCTTTTACCTTGATTGGGGCGACGACCCGTGCGGGTATGCTTTCAAATCCCCTGCGAGCACGTTTTGGGATTACAGGTCATATGGAATACTATGCCCATGCTGACTTGACAGAAATTGTTGAGCGGACGGCAGATATTTTTGAGATGGAAATCACCCATGAAGCAGCTGCTGAGCTGTCCTTGCGTAGTCGAGGAACTCCTCGTATCGCCAATCGTCTCCTCAAGCGCGTGCGCGACTTTGCCCAGATTATGGGAGATGGCTTAATTGATGATGTTATTACTGATAAGGCCTTGACCATGCTGGATGTAGACCATGAAGGCTTAGACTATGTGGACCAAAAAATCCTTCGTACCATGATTGAGATGTACGGTGGGGGTCCTGTCGGTTTAGGAACTCTTTCTGTGAATATCGCTGAAGAGCGTGAGACGGTGGAGGACATGTACGAGCCTTACCTCATCCAAAAAGGATTTATCATGCGGACACGATCTGGACGGGTAGCGACAGCTAAGGCCTACGAGCATTTGGGCTATGAGTACAATGAAAAATGAGCAAGAAATCCTAGATAGTGTTAGAGAAAATCCTGATATGATGGCTATTCTGACTATCATCTGTAACCTTGGTTTGAAAGACTCGTGGTTGGCAGCAGGGTCTGTCAGAAATTTTATCTGGAATCTCTTGTCGGACAAATCTCCTTTTGACCATGAAACAGATGTAGATGTGATTTTCTTTGATCCAGCTATCTCTTACGAAGATACGTTGGGTATAGAGAGTAAGCTGAAAGAGGATTTCCCCCAGTATCAATGGGAGTTGAAAAATCAGGTCTATATGCACCTGCACAGTCCCCACACTGCACCCTACACGAGTTCTCGTGATGCTATGAGTAAGTATCCAGAACGCTGTACGGTGATAGGACTCCGCTTGCATGCAGACGCAACTTTGGAGCTCTTTGTCCCATATGGTATAGAGGATATTTTGAACTTTCAGGTTTCCCCAACTCCTCATTTTTTAGAGAATAAGGACCGAATGAAGCTCTATCAAGAACGCTTGTCCAAGAAAAATTGGCAAGAAAAATGGAAAAATCTCACTTTCTCAAAAAACTTAAGAAAAATTTAAGTTAGGGACGGTATACTAGGTTCATAAGTTAAGAGGAACTTAACTTAAACTCCTAAAACTTTTTCATAATAATCTCCCTATAAAATAAAGTCGCCCAATCAGGCGGCTTATTTTTTGTTTGCCTGCAAGCAGGGGCAGTAACTTAGCAATAGAAGAAAATAGGGAAATATGGTATAATGAAACGATAGATTTTTGAATAGGAATAAGATCATGTTTGGATTTTTTAAGAAAGATAAAGCTGTAGAAGTTGAGGTTCCAACACAGGTTCCTGCTCATATTGGCATCATCATGGATGGAAATGGTCGCTGGGCTAAAAAACGGATGCAACCACGGGTTTTTGGTCATAAAGCGGGGATGGAAGCCCTCCAAAAGGTGACCAAGGCAGCTAACAAGATGGGAGTTAAGGTCATCACAGTCTATGCCTTTTCAACGGAAAATTGGACGCGCCCAGATCAAGAGGTCAAGTTTATCATGAACTTGCCAGTCGAGTTTTATGATAACTACGTTCCCGAATTACATGCAAATAATGTTAAGATTCAGATGATTGGGGAAACAGACCGTCTGCCTAAGCCGACTTTTGAAGCTTTGAAAAAAGCAGAGGAGTTGACCAAGAACAATACAGGCTTGATTCTCAATTTTGCCCTTAATTATGGTGGTCGTGCTGAAATTACGCAGGCTCTTAAGGGCTTGGCTCAAGATGTTCTAGATGCTAAAATCAACCCTGGTGATATCACAGAAGATATGATTGGGGATTACCTTTTCACGCAACACCTGCCAAAGGATTTGCGAGATCCTGATTTGATTATCCGCACGAGTGGTGAGTTGCGTTTAAGCAATTTCTTGCCATGGCAAGCAGCCTATAGCGAGCTTTATTTTACGGATACCTTGTGGCCTGATTTTGATGAAGCCGCCTTGCAGGAAGCTATTGCTGCCTTTAATCATCGCAATCGCCGTTTTGGAGGAGTTTAGGAGAAGATATGACCAAGGATTTACAAAAGAGAACATTGTTTGCGGTATTGGCCCTGGCGATTTTCCTTCCAGTCTTGTTTGCGGGAGGGCTCTTGTTGCAGATAGGGATTGGCTTGTTAGCAATGCTAGGCGTCCATGAACTCTTGCACATGAAGGGACTAAAGACTATGACCATTGAGGGTGCTTTGACTCTCTTTGCGACCTTCGCTCTCACAGTTCCTTTAGAAAATTACCTAACATTTTTGCCTGTTGATGGGAATGTGGTTGCCTACAGTGTTTTGATTACCATAATGCTAGGGACGACCGTTTTCAGTAAAAGCTATACAATTGAAGATGCCGCTTTTCCAATTGCTGTGAGTTTTTATGTTGGTTTTGGCTTCAATGCCTTACTAGATGCCCGAGTGGCAGGTTTTGACAAGGTACTTTTGGCTCTTTTTATCGTTTGGGCGACAGATAGCGCAGCCTACCTGACAGGGATGAATTTTGGTAAACATAAGCTGGCTCCGAGAGTTTCTCCTAATAAGAGTATTGAGGGCTTTGTCGGGGGCATTCTAGGTGCGGTACTGATAACAGTGATTTTCATGTTAGTGGACAGCACAGTTGCTCTTCCTTATGGGATTTATAGAATGAGTCTCTTTGCTGCCTTCTTCAGTGTGGCCGGTCAGTTTGGTGACTTGATTGAGAGTGCCATGAAACGCCATTTCGGTGTCAAGGATTCTGGAAAATTTATCCCTGGACATGGTGGTGTATTGGATCGCTTTGACAGCATGCTGATTGTGTTTCCAATGATGCACTTATTTGGCCTGTTTTAAAGAAAGGAATATTGAATGATTGGATTGCTAACCTTTATCCTCGTTTTTGGGATTATTGTGGTGGTGCATGAGTTTGGACATTTTTATTTTGCCAAGAAATCAGGCATTCTAGTTCGTGAATTTGCCATTGGTATGGGGCCCAAGATTTTTTCCCATATCGGTAAGGATGGCACTGCTTATACCATTAGAATCCTTCCTCTAGGAGGCTATGTTCGTATGGCAGGCTGGGGTGATGATGCGACAGAAATCAAGACAGGAACTCCAGTCAGTTTAACACTTGCTGATGATGGTAAGGTCAAACGGATTAACCTCTCAGGGAAGAAACTGGATCAAACAGCTCTCCCTATGCAGGTAACCCAGTTTGACTTTGAAGACAAGCTCTTTATCAAGGGTTTGGTCTTGGAAGAAGAAAAGACTTTTACAGTGGATCATGATGCAACGGTTGTTGAAGAAGACGGAACCGAAGTGCGCATCGCTCCTTTGGATGTACAGTACCAAAATGCTTCTATCTGGGGTAAGCTCATCACCAACTTTGCAGGTCCCATGAATAACTTTATCTTAGGTGTTGTTGTTTTTTGGATCTTGATCTTTTTGCAGGGTGGTGTTAGAGATACTCAGACCAATCTCTTTCATGTCATGCCAGAGGGAGCATTGTCTAAGGTAGGCGTAGCTGAGACCGCTCAAATTACCAAGGTCGGCTCGCATGAGGTTAAGAATTGGCAAGACTTGACTCAGGCTGTGGAAGCAGATACCAAGGACAAGACAGCCCCGACCTTGGATGTGACCATTTCTGAAAATGGTAGCGAAAAACAAGTCACTGTGACGCCAGAAGAAAATCAAGGGCGCTATATTCTCGGGGTTCAACCGGGGGTCAAGTCAGACTTTCTATCCATGTTTATTGGTGGGTTTACAACCGCTGCTGACTCAGGTCTTCGCATCCTTTCGGCTCTGAAAAACTTGATTTTCCATCCAGATTTGAACAAACTCGGTGGACCCGTTGCCATTTTTAAGGCAAGTAGCGATGCTGCTAAAAATGGAATTGAGAATGTCCTCTACTTCCTAGCCATGATTTCCATCAATATCGGGATTTTTAACTTGATTCCGATCCCGGCATTGGATGGTGGAAAGATTGTGCTCAATATCCTAGAGGCTATCCGCCGTAAACCCCTTAAACAAGAAATTGAAACCTATGTCACTATGGCTGGTGTAGTTATCATGGTTGTCTTGATGCTAGCTGTGACCTGGAATGACATTATGCGACTCTTCTTTTAGATAATCGAGGAATATTATGAAACAAAGTAAAATGCTAATCCCAACGCTTCGCGAAATGCCAAGCGATGCTCAAGTTATCAGCCACGCCCTTATGTTGCGTGCTGGTTATGTTCGTCAAGTTTCTGCTGGTGTTTATTCTTACCTACCACTCGCTAACCGTGTGATTGAAAAGGCTAAGAATATCATGCGCCAAGAGTTTGATAAGATTGGTGCGGTGGAGATGTTGGCTCCTGCCCTTCTCAGTGCCGATCTTTGGCGTGAATCAGGTCGTTATGAAACCTATGGTGAAGACCTTTATAAACTGAAAAACCGTGAAAAGTCAGACTTTATCCTAGGTCCGACACACGAAGAAACTTTTACAGCTATTGTTCGTGACTCTGTCAAGTCTTACAAGCAATTGCCACTCAACCTTTACCAAATCCAGCCGAAGTACCGTGATGAAAAACGTCCACGTAACGGACTTCTCCGTACGCGTGAATTTATCATGAAAGACGGATATAGTTTCCATGCTAATTACGATAGTTTGGATGTGACTTATGACGAGTACAAGGCGGCCTATGAACGAATTTTCACTCGTAGTGGTTTGGATTTCAAGGCTATCATCGGTGACGGTGGAGCCATGGGTGGTAAGGACAGCCAAGAATTTATGGCCATCACACCTGCTCGTACAGACCTTGACCGCTGGGTAGTGTTAGATAAGTCTGTCGCGTCGTTTGATGAAATCCCTGCAGAAGTGCAAGAAGAAATCAAGGCAGAATTGCTCAAATGGATGGTTTCTGGTGAAGATACTATTGCCTACTCAAGTGAGTCTAGCTATGCGGCTAACTTAGAAATGGCAACAAACGAGTACAAACCAAGCAACCGTGTTGTCGCTGAAGAAGAAGTGACTCGCGTTGCAACACCAGATGTTAAATCAATCGATGAAGTTGCCGCCTTCCTCAACGTTCCAGAAGAACAAACAATTAAAACCCTCTTCTACATGGCAGATGGTGAGCTTGTTGCAGCCCTTCTAGTTGGAAATGACCAACTCAATGAAGTCAAGTTAAAGAACCACTTGGGTGCAGATTTCTTTGATGTTGCGAGCGAGGAAGAAGTAGCAAATGTTATCTCAGCTGGCTTTGGTTCGCTTGGCCCAGTTGGTTTGCCAGAAAATGTGAAAATCATTGCAGACCGTAAGGTACAAGATGTTCGCAATGCTGTTGTGGGGGCCAACGAAGATGGTTACCACTTGACGGGTGTGAACCCAGGTCGTGATTTCACTGCAGAATACGTGGATATCCGCGAAGTTCGTGAGGGTGAAATTTCACCAGACGGACAAGGCGTTCTTAACTTCGCGCGTGGTATCGAGATCGGTCATATTTTCAAACTCGGCACTCGTTATTCAGCAAGTATGGGCGCAGATGTTTTGGATGAAAATGGTCGTGCTGTGCCAATCATCATGGGATGTTACGGTATTGGTGTTAGCCGTCTTCTCTCAGCAGTTATGGAGCAACACGCCCGCCTCTTTGTCAACAAAACGCCTAAAGGGGAATACCGTTATGCTTGGGGAGTTAACTTCCCTAAAGAATTGGCGCCATTTGATGTGCATTTGATCACTGTCAATGTCAAGGATGAAGAAGCGCAAGCCTTAACAGAAAAACTTGAAGCAAGCTTGATGGGAGCTGGTTACGAAGTCTTGACAGACGACCGTAACGAACGTGTCGGAGTGAAGTTTAGCGATAGCGACTTGATTGGTCTGCCAATCCGTATTACTGTTGGGAAGAAAGCAGCCGATGGCATCGTAGAAGTTAAGATTAAGGCGACTGGTGACACCATCGAAGTTCATGCAGACAACTTGCTCGAAACCCTTGAAATCCTCAGCAAGAAATAAAAACTATAATCAGAAGAAAAACAAGGCAAAAATGTAACTAGTTTTTACCTTGTTTTTTCTATATAATGGAAAAAATGAATAAACGAAGAGGTAAAGCTATGCTAAAATTTCCAAAGGATTTTGTCTGGGGTTCCTCCACTTCTGGACCACAGACAGAAGGACGAGTGCCAGGTGATGGTAAAGGAGATAATCTCTGGGATTATTGGTATCAGGTGGAACCCAATCGTTACTACAATGGAATTGGACCTGATAAAACATCGACTTTTTACGAAAACTGGGAAAAGGATATTGAGCTTTTGGTAGAGACTGGGCATACAGCCTTCCGAACTTCTATCCAGTGGTCTCGTATTTTCCCACAGGGCCGTGAAGAGGTCAATCCGCAAGGGGTGGCTTTCTACCGTCAGGTCTTTGAAGCCATTAAGGCCAAGGGAATTCGTCTCTTAGTTAATCTCTATCACTTCGACCTGCCTTTTGCCCTCCAAGAAGACGGCGATGGTTGGGAAAATAAGGCAACTGTCAAGGCTTATGAAGACTATGCTCGTTTTTGTTTTGAGACATACGGTGACTTGGTGGACCAATGGATTACCTTTAACGAGCCCATCGTTCCCGTAGAGTTTGGCTATTTTTACGATGCCCACTATCCTCATAAGGTAGATGCCAAAGCGGCGGTTAAGGTTGCCTATCACACACAACTGGCTAGTAGTCTTGCGGTTAAGGCCTGTCATGAAGTTTTGCCTGATTCCAAGATTGGGATTGTCCTCAACTTGACACCAGCCTATCCACGTAGTCAGCATCCCGCAGATGTCAAGGCTGCGCGCATTGCCGACCTTTTCCAAGCTCAATCTTTCCTAGATCCGTCTGTCTTGGGAGCTTATCCAGAAGAGTTAGTAGAGATTTTAGCTGAGCATGATTTGCTGCCAGATTCTACAGCAGAAGAGTTAGAACTCATTCGCGAGAACATAGTTGATTTCCTAGGAGTTAACTATTACCAACCTTTGCGCGTTATGGCGCCACGTTTTGCTAAGCATCCTGACAGTCCCCTCTTGCCAGAACATTTTTACGAGTCTTATATCATGCCGGGCCGTAAAATCAATCCTCACCGTGGATGGGAAATTTATGAGCAAGGGATTTATGATATTGCCCAAAATATCAAGGAAAATTATGGTAATATTGAGTGGATGCTGACAGAGAATGGTATGGGTGTTGAAGGGGAAGAAAAATTCCGTCAAGATGGGATGATTCAAGATGATTACCGTATTGACTTTGTCAAAGGACATCTTCGTGAACTTCACCGTGCGATTGAAGATGGAGCTAATTGTAAGGGTTACTTAATCTGGACCTTTATCGACTGCTGGTCATGGCTCAATAGTTATAAAAATCGCTACGGTCTGGTTGAGCTTGACTTGGAAACACAGGAACGTCGCCTGAAGAAATCAGGCCACTGGTTCAAGGAACTCAGCGACCATAATGGATTTTAAGAATAAAAAAGTGAGATGGTGTTCATCTCACTTTTTATTACAATATCATCACCAAGGTCCCAATCGTAATCAGGATACAGCCAACAATTGTTTTAAACGTCAGGATATCTTGTAGAAAGAAAAAGGCTAGAACGAGGGTAATGACGAGACTGAATTTATCGACAGCAGCTACCTCAGTCGCATTGCCCATCTGTAGTGCCTTGTAGTAGCAGAGCCAGGAGGCGCCAGTGGCTAAGCCTGATAAGATGAGAAAGAGCCAACTTTTTTTACTGATATTGACAATTTCGGTCTGACTATTGGTCAAGAAAACCATTGCCCAGGCCATCAGAATGACGATGACCGTACGAATAGCAGTTGCTAGATTGGATGGAACTCCCTCAATCCCAATCTTGGCTAAAATTGATGTTAAGGCTGCAAAGATAGCTGATAAAAGTGCGAAGAAAAACCACATGGCAAATACCTCCTCCCCTTATTATAAGTAATTGATGCTAACTTGTCAGGTATCAAGTGAAATCTTGATAAAATACCAGATATAAAAACTATACCAATTTTTCTTCTTGACAAGTGAGAAAAACAAGTATATACTGTTTTTGCTGATTCCGTAAAGCGAGAATCAGACTATACCAATTTAAGGAGAAAGCACAGCTGGTCTGTGTCGTATATACTATGTGTGGAATTGTTGGTGTTGTTGGAAACACAAATGCAACTGATATTTTGATTCAAGGGCTTGAAAAGCTCGAATACCGTGGCTATGATTCTGCGGGGATTTTTGTCCTAGGTGGTGCTGAAAATCACCTGGTTAAGGCTGTCGGTCGTATTGCAGAATTGTCTGCCAAGACAGCTGGTGTTGAGGGAACGACTGGTATCGGACATACGCGTTGGGCGACTCACGGGAAACCAACGGAAGACAATGCTCACCCACACCGCTCTGAGACAGGACGTTTTGTCTTGGTGCACAATGGAGTGATTGAAAACTACCTTGAAATCAAGGAAGAATACCTTGCAGGTCACCACTTCAAGGGGCAAACAGATACGGAAATCGCCGTTCACTTGATTGGAAAATTTGCGGAAGAAGATGGCTTTTCAGTTCTTGAAGCCTTCAAAAAAGCTCTTCACATCATCCGTGGTTCTTATGCTTTTGCCTTGGTTGACTCACAAAATCCTGAAGTCATCTACGTAGCTAAAAATAAATCACCACTTTTGATTGGTCTTGGAGAAGGCTATAACATGGTCTGCTCAGATGCTATGGCTATGATTCGTGAGACCAACCAATACATGGAAATTCATGATCAAGAGTTGGTAATCGTCAAGGCTGATAGTGTCGAAGTTCAAGACTATGATGGCAATCGCCGTGAACGTGCTAGCTATACTGCGGAGCTCGACTTGTCAGATATCGGTAAGGGGACTTATCCTTACTACATGCTCAAGGAAATTGATGAGCAACCAACGGTTATGCGTAAACTCATCCAAGCCTACACAGATGAGGCTGGTCAAGTTGTTGTAGATCCAGCTATCATCAAGGCTGTTCAAGATGCAGACCGCATTTACATCCTTGCAGCTGGGACATCGTACCACGCAGGATTTGCTTCTAAGAAGATGCTGGAAGAATTGACAGATACACCAGTTGAACTTGGAATTTCATCTGAGTGGGGCTATGGTATGCCACTTCTCAGCAAAAAACCACTCTTCATCTTTATCAGCCAGTCTGGTGAAACAGCTGATAGCCGTCAGGTTTTGGTCAAGGCTAATGAAATGGGCATTCCAAGCTTGACAGTGACAAACGTTCCAGGCTCAACTCTTTCACGTGAAGCCAACCATACGATGCTCCTTCACGCAGGTCCTGAAATTGCCGTGGCATCAACCAAGGCCTACACAGCACAAATCGCAGCCCTTGCCTTCCTTGCAAAAGCAGTTGGAGAAGCAAATGGCAATGCCAAAGCGCAAGCCTTTGACCTGGTTCATGAGTTGTCAATCGTAGCTCAGTCTATCGAATCAACCCTTTCAGAAAAAGAAACCATTGATGCTAAAGTTCGTGAACTTCTTGAAACAACTCGCAACGCCTTTTACATTGGACGTGGTCAAGACTACTATGTAGCCATGGAAGCCAGTCTCAAACTCAAAGAGATTTCTTACATCCAATGTGAAGGTTTTGCGGCAGGAGAACTCAAGCACGGAACCATTGCTTTGATTGAAGAAGGAACGCCTGTCTTGGCCCTCTTGTCAGATCCAGTCCTTGCTAACCACACTCGTGGAAATATCCAAGAGGTCGCAGCCCGTGGTGCCAAGGTTCTCACTATTGCAGAAGAGAATGTTGCTAAAGACACAGACGATATCGTCCTTACGACTGTACACCCATACCTTTCACCAATCTCAATGGTCGTACCAACGCAATTGGTCGCTTACTTTGCAACACTCCATCGTGGCCTTGATGTGGATAAACCACGTAACCTTGCTAAGTCAGTAACAGTAGAATAAACTAAAAGAGTCTAGTTCATCTAGACTTTTTTGCTCTCTCTTGGTATACTTGAGTGAGGAGTA
>CAUSPE010000028.1:0-21309 GCA_963533485.1 uncultured Streptococcus sp. | reverse complement strand
TTGTCTTTGTTTCAGCTCTTACCAAGCAACGACTTCACAAACTGCCTGAGATGATTAAGCAAATCAGTGAAAGCCAAAACACCCGTATTCCGTCTGCGGTGCTCAACGATGTCATCATGGATGCCATTGCTATCAATCCAACACCGACAGACAAAGGAAAACGCCTGAAAATCTTCTACGCGACTCAAGTGGCAACCAAGCCACCAACATTTGTCATCTTTGTCAACGAAGAAGAACTCATGCATTTCTCTTACCTGCGTTTCTTGGAAAATCAAATCCGCAAGGCCTTTGTCTTTGAGGGAACACCGATTCACTTGATCGCGAGAAAACGAAAGTAAACCATGCTTGTTTTTCTACAAAAATAAACTAAAAGAAGACTTCATAGTCTTCTTTTTTCTATACTAAAAGGGGAGAAAAGAACCTGCCAAATTGGAGGAGAATCTGTCATCAAATTTCAATCATTCTCCTATCTTTTGTAATCTATTTGTAATGAAAATGCACTTTCTTTGTAAAAATCAAAATGCTATAATTCCTTAAATCAATTTTCCTTTATCAGGGAGGTTATTATGAAAAAAAGCAGATTATTTAAACATAGTTTGTTGGTTCGCTTGCTTGGGTTGCTGATGGTCTTTCTCTTCTTGTCAGCATTCACAGCACCTGAAAAACCTGAGTACGGGATCTATGACCCGGATCACTATCTAACGGATGAGACTATAAGTCAAATTCGAGAATTGAATAATGTCAATAGTAAAAAATCAGAAAAATTCCAGATGGGTGTTTACGTTGTGAAAAGCCTAAATGGAGAAACAATCGAGACTGTAGCCAATGAAACAGCTAGAGCTTGGAAGATTGGCTACTCGGGAGACAATCATGGTGTCTTGATTGTGGTAGCAGTCCAAGATAGAAAATCACGGATTGAAACCAGTAATAATGTGGCCAGTAAGATCACTGACTATCAGACTCACAGGTTCTTGACAACAGCACGTCCTTACTTTAAAAATGGTGACTATAACAAGGGTGTTGTCTCAATAGTCAATAATCTCAACTACATGTTCTATAGTGGATCGAGTACGACTTCTTCAAGTTCTAGAAGTAGTTACGACTATACCACCAACTCTAGTCGCTTAAGGGAACTTGAAAGGTATGCTGGTGAGAGTAGTTCTTCGAGACGTCATCGAAAAAGCAGTTCGAGCGACGGAGTTATCGTATTTGGAGTTCTCATTTACTTCATCGTGATGATTATCGGATTTCTATTTGGTGGTCGTGGTTCACGTGGAGATGATTCTGGCGGTGGCTGGTGGGGCGGTGACTCATCAGACTCAGGTTCCTCTTGGTCTGATTCGGGCTCCTCTTGGTCTGACTCAGGCTCCGACTCATCTGGAGGCTGGGACGGCGGTGGCTTTGATGGCGGTGGTTCGTCTGATGACTGGTGAGTGATCATATATTGCTCAAACCGATTTCTCCATACAGTAAGGTGACTCCTTTGCAAGAGTTCACTCCTTAATTAAAAATAAAAACAAAGTTTGGGAAATTGATTTAAAATCTGAGTATTTTCTCAGAAAAGTTGATAAAAGAAAGTGTTAAGGTTTTGATATGAAACAAAATAAAGTAATTCTCTCAATAGTGGTGATTTTCTTTGGACTATTAGTTCTGGGAAGTTGTTCCGCAGTGACGACCTATAACGGTCTGGTTGGTGAACAGACTAAAGTGGAGCAGGCTCAGGCCGATGTCTCGACAGCCCTCCAACGTCGTTCGGACTTGATTGGTAACTTGGTGGAGTCCGTTAAAGGACAAATGAATCATGAAACCGAAGTCTTTACCAAGATTGCTGATGCTAGAGCTAAAATCGGTAGTAGCTCAGTAACTTCGGAAGAAAACCAAAAGGCTCAGGGAGAGTTGAGCTCAGCTCTTTCCCGCTTGATTTCCTTGACGGAGAATTATCCAGAACTCAAGAGCAATCAAAATGTTGAGCAACTAATGGTCGAACTTTCAGGCAGTGAAAATCGTATCTTTGTAGCACGCAAGGATTATAATAAAGTCGCAGCCGAGTACAATCAAAAGTTGAGAAGTTTTCCAACCGTGCTTTTTGCGAATATGATGAACTTTAAAGAAGCTGAAACCTTTAAAGAAACAGAAGAAGCCAAGACAGTTCCTAAGGTCGATTTTGGAACCTCTTCATCCAGTCAATAAAGTGGATCAGCCTATGAATAAAGGAATTTCTCTAGTATGACTAGTGATTTCAAACCGAACCTGGAAAGCTTTTTCCAGGTTTTTTTGGTATAATAAAAGGGAAGAGACAGTGACTCAAATGGAGGTTTGCTATGGAGAAAACAAAAGCCTTTCTTGAAGCGCACTACAAGAGATTTATTCTTACGATTTGCCTTCTCTGGTTCCTCATGTTTTTCCTTCCTTGGGATTGGCAAATAGGAGGAGTTTCAGTATATTATTTCGTTATGAAAAAACTCTTTGTGGTTTTTGGAGTTTTATCCATCCTATACTCCGTGCTGATTAAAAAAATCAGTCTTCTCATCTTTGGCATCATCTTTTGCTTGGCCTTCTGGATCAATCTTTTTTGGTATTTTGGGATATTGCCTGTATTCTTGGGAAATTAAACATTAAAAAATGAAGGACTAGACTAGCTTCTAGTCCTTTTTTCTTCCTTATTAAAATAGTTGGAGATATAAAAATAATTTTGTTGACGGGCTGTCTGTATGATATAATAAGTCCCGTAAAAAGAAGATTAAGGGATTTGAAAAATGGCTAAAAAAGTAAAAGATTATTATGACTTGGCTTATGCTAGGGATTTGAGTCGACGGTTGAAAGAAGCGTCCCCTGCATTTGATGGACAAAAGTTTAGGTTGTTGGTAGAAAAAGACTTGGAAGAGTTGGAGTTTAGCCAGCGTCAAGAACTCTTGGCTAAAAGTATCAAAGATTGCCTTCCCCTATCTTATGAGGACTCTCTCAAGGTTTTTGAGAAAATTTTGGGTTCTGAGTTAAAGGGTGGTTTAGGTATGTTCTCAGAAGGATATTGGCTTTGGCCAATCGGAAAATATGTAGAGCTATATGGAGACAAGGAATTTGAATTGAGCGCGGCCTTTAGTAAGGAACTAACCAAGCGATTTACTGGAGAATTTTCTATGAGGCCCTTGCTGGCTCGCTATCCTAAGGCTACAATGACTTTGCTGTTAGAATGGAGTCAGGATGAAAATTTGCGCGTTCGCAGACTTGCCAGCGAATGTATGCGTATCCGTCTGCCTTGGGCTAAGAGACAAACCGTGGTATTGGATTATTTTGAGGATTTCACCACTATTCTGACCAATCTAAAGGATGATGGAGACAAGTCCATTCAAAAAAGCGTAGCCAACAATCTAAATGATTTATATAAGGAAGCCCCCGATAAGTTTGAAAGAATTATTCAAGCTTGGCAAAGGGAAGATTTGAGTCCAAGTTGTGCCTGGATCATCAAGCATGCCTCACGAACAAAAAACAAAAAATAGCATCAGAAGATTTATGCAAAAAAAGCTGAATTTTGACTGGTCTTTTCCGTTGTAAATTAAGGATTCTTTCTTGAAAAATAATAGTAAATATGCTAAAATGAAAAGAACATTCTAAAATATTCAGAATTAAAAGTAAGGAAAATCATGGCTAATATTTTAAAAACGATTATTGAAAATGATAAAGGAGAACTTCGTCGTCTGGAAAAGATGGCTGATAAGGTTCTCAACTATGAGAGCCAAATGGCTGCAATGTCAGACGAAGAACTAAAAGCGAAAACTGACGAATTTAAAGAACGATACAACAAGGGTGAATCACTTGATTCATTGCTATATGAGGCTTTTGCGGTAGTTCGTGAAGCTGCAAAACGTGTCCTTGGGCTTTTCCCTTATAAGGTTCAGGTCATGGGTGGGATTGTTCTTCACCATGGTGACGTTCCAGAGATGCGTACCGGTGAAGGGAAGACCTTGACAGCGACCATGCCAGTGTACCTAAATGCCCTTGCAGGTAAAGGGGTTCACGTAGTTACAGTCAACGAATACCTAACAGAACGTGACGCGACTGAAATGGGTGAATTGTACTCATGGCTCGGTTTGTCAGTAGGAATTAACTTGGCAGCCAAATCTCCAATGGAGAAAAAAGAGGCTTACCTTTGCGATATTACCTACTCAACCAACTCAGAGATTGGTTTCGACTACCTTCGTGACAACATGGTCGTTCGTGCAGAAAACATGGTGCAACGTCCACTCAACTATGCCTTGGTCGATGAGGTTGACTCGATTTTGATCGACGAAGCCCGTACTCCTTTGATCGTTTCAGGTGCCAACGCAGTTGAAACAAGCCAACTCTACCATATGGCGGACCACTTCGTGAAATCTTTGGACAAGGACGACTATATCATTGACGTTCAGTCTAAGACGATCGGTTTGTCAGATTCTGGTATTGACAAGGCTGAAAGCTACTTCAAACTAGAAAATCTCTACGACATTGAAAATGTAGCTCTTACTCACTTTATCGACAATGCCCTCCGTGCTAACTATATCATGATTCTCGATATCGACTATGTGGTTAGTGAAGAGCAGGAGATCTTGATTGTCGACCAATTTACAGGTCGTACCATGGAAGGTCGTCGTTACTCTGATGGTTTACACCAAGCGATTGAAGCAAAAGAAGGTGTGCCAATCCAAGATGAGACTAAGACTTCAGCTTCTATTACCTACCAAAACCTCTTCCGTATGTATAAGAAATTGGCAGGTATGACAGGTACTGGTAAAACAGAAGAAGAAGAATTCCGCGAAATTTACAACATTCGTGTTATTCCAATCCCAACTAACCGTCCAATTCAACGTATCGACCACTCAGACCTTCTCTATGCAAGTCTGGATGCGAAATTTAAGGCTGTAGTTGAAGATGTAAAAGCTCGTTACCAAAAAGGTCAGCCGGTCTTGGTAGGTACAGTTGCCGTTGAAACGAGTGATTTCCTTTCTAAGAAATTAGTAGCAGCAGGTGTTCCTCACGAAGTCTTGAATGCGAAGAACCACTATAGAGAAGCTCAAATTATCATGAACGCTGGTCAACGTGGTGCGGTTACTATTGCAACCAACATGGCCGGTCGTGGTACCGACATTAAGCTTGGTGAAGGGGTTCGCGAACTTGGTGGACTCTGTGTCATTGGTACAGAGCGCCACGAAAGTCGCCGTATTGATAACCAGCTTCGTGGGCGTTCAGGACGTCAAGGAGACCCAGGTGAGTCACAATTCTACTTGTCTCTTGAAGATGATTTGATGAAACGTTTCGGTTCAGAACGTTTGAAAGGTGTCTTTGAACGACTCAACATGTCTGACGAAGCTATCGAATCTCGCATGTTAACGCGTCAAGTTGAAGCAGCTCAAAAACGTGTCGAAGGAAACAACTACGACACTCGTAAACAAGTCCTTCAATATGACGACGTTATGCGTGAACAACGTGAGATTATCTATGCACAACGTTATGATGTCATTACTGCAGATCGTGACTTGGCACCAGAAATCCATGCTATGATTCGTCGTACCATTGGACGTATCGTGGATGCACATGCTCGTTCTAAGGAAGATGAAAAATTGGAAGCAATCCTGAACTTCGCTAAGTATAACTTGCTTCCAGAAGATTCAATTAGCCGTTCAGACCTTGCAGGTCTGTCAGACCAAGCTATCAAAGATGAACTTTTCCAACGTGCCTTGAAAGTCTATGACAGCCAAGTTGCTAAGCTTCGTGACGAAGATGCAGTGAAAGAATTCCAAAAAGTCTTGATTCTACGTGTTGTAGACAACAAGTGGACAGACCATATCGATGCTCTTGACCAGTTGCGAAATGCTGTTGGTCTTCGTGGATATGCTCAAAATAACCCTGTTGTAGAATATCAAGCAGAAGGTTTCCGCATGTTTAACGACATGATTGGATCGATTGAATTCGATGTGACCCGCTTGATGATGAAAGCACAAATCCATGAACAAGAACGTCCGCAAACTGAACACAATATCAGTACAACTGCGACTCGTAATATCGCAGCGCAGCAGGCAAGCCTTCCAGAAGATTTGGACTTGAGCCAAATCGGACGAAATGACCAATGCCCATGTGGATCAGGTAAGAAATTCAAGAACTGTCATGGTAAGAGACAATAATATGAGATAAGATACAGGCGGATACCTGGTAAAAATCATTTTTTGCTTGGTGTCCGTTTGCTTTATAAGGAGATGAATCATGGTATTTAAAGCTAAAAGTCCTAAAATTAACATTGAAGAAGTTCGCGCCTTGTCTAAATTAGAAGGAGCGGCTCTTGCGAGAAAAAATCAACGTGACCAGGAATTGGAAGCCATCATCCGTGGGGAAGACCAGCGTATTCTCTTGGTGATTGGACCATGTTCATCTGATAACGAAGAGGCGGTTCTCGAGTATGCCAAGCGTCTATCTGCTTTGCAAGAAGAGGTCAAAGACCGTATTTTTATGGTCATGCGTGTCTATACAGCTAAACCTCGTACCAATGGAGATGGCTATAAGGGCTTGATTCATCAACCAAATGCGACAGAAGCTCCTAGCTTGATCAATGGGATCAAGGCTGTTCGCCAACTGCACTACCGTGTGATTACCGAGACGGGTATGACAACAGCGGATGAGATGCTTTATCCTGAAAATCTTCCGCTGGTGGATGATTTGATTTCTTATATGGCTGTTGGAGCTCGTTCTGTAGAGGATCAACAGCACCGTTTTGTAGCGAGTGGAGCAGACTTTTCAACAGGATTTAAAAATCCAACATCTGGAAATCTCAATGTCATGTTTAACGGGATTTATGCAGCACAAAATAAACAGAGTTTCCTCTTCCTCGGTAAAGAGGTGGAAACGACGGGGAATCCATTGTCCCACGCCATTCTTCGCGGTGCCTTGAATGAATACGGGAAAAATATTCCTAACTACTACTATGACAATTTGATGGATACCATTGATCAGTATGAAAAGATGGGCTTGGAAAATCCATTTATCATCATCGATACCAATCATGACAATTCAGGCAAGCAGTACATGGATCAAATCCGTATCGTTCGTCAGACCTTGATTAACCGTGACTGGAATGAGAAAATCAAAAAATATGTTCGTGGTTTTATGATTGAGTCCTATCTAGAAGATGGACGTCAAAATGAGCCAGAAGTTTTTGGTAAGTCTATCACGGACCCTTGTCTAGGATGGGACAACACAGAAGCACTTGTTCGCGAAATTTACCAAACGCTAGGAGAGTAAGATGGCATTTATCGAAAAAGGTCAAGAAATTGATATTGAAGCAATCAAGGCTGCGACCCAGTTGTCACCTGAAGTCTTGCGTTATAAGGAAGCACGAGATCGAGAGTTGGCAGCCATCATCTCGGGTGAGGACGACCGAATTCTTTTGGTGATGGGACCTTGCTCTTCTGACAATGAAGAGGCTGTTTTGGAATATGCCCACCGTTTAGCTGATTTGCAGAAAAAAGTTGCGGATAAAATCTTTATCGTGATGCGTGTCTATACGGCTAAACCTCGTACGAATGGAGATGGCTATAAGGGCATGATTCATCAACCAAATACCAGCGAAGCGCCTAGTCTTATCAATGGTTTGCAGGCTGTTCGTCAGCTACACTACCGAGTGATTACCGAAACTGGATTGACAACAGCTGATGAGATGCTTTATCCGTCAAATCTCGTTTTGGTTGATGATCTGGTCAGCTACCATGCTGTAGGGGCTCGTTCAGTGGAAGACCAAGAACACCGCTTTGTAGCCTCTGGGATTGATGCTCCGGTTGGGATGAAAAATCCAACATCTGGAAATCTTGGGGTCATGTTTAATGCCATCTATGCGGCTCAAAACAAGCAAACCTTCCTTTACCACGGTCAAGAAGTGGAAACTTCAGGAAATCCCTTGGCCCACGTTATCCTTCGTGGTGCCATGAACGAATATGGTAAAAATGAACCCAATTTCTACTATGAAACACTCTTAAATGCCATCAATCACTATGAGACTATGGGACTTGAAAATCCCTTCATTATCATCGATACCAATCATGACAATTCTGGCAAGCAGTATATGGAACAAGTTCGCATTGTTCGTCAAGCCTTGCTGAATCGTGACTGGAATGAAAAGATTAAAAAGACGGTTCGAGGCTTTATGATCGAATCTTACCTAGCAGATGGTCGCCAAAATCAACCAGAGGTCTTTGGTTGCTCTATAACTGACCCTTGTCTAGGTTGGGAAAATACAGTAGCCTTGGTAGAAGAAATTTATACTACCTTAACAAAATAAGTGAAAAGGATGGAGTTGGGGGAATCTCAACTCCTTTTGTGAGTATGATAGTTGGACACGGAATTGACATCGAAGAATTGGCTTCGATAGAAAACGCAGTTACACGACGTGAGGGCTTTGCTAAACGCGTGCTGACCCCTAAAGAATTGGAGCGTTTTACCAGTCTCAAAGGGCGCAGACAGATCGAATACTTGGCAGGTCGCTGGTCAGCTAAGGAGGCCTTTTCCAAGGCTATGGGAACTGGTATTGGCAAACTGACCTTTCAGGATTTGGAAGTTTTGAACAATGAACGAGGCGCGCCTTATTTTAGTCAGGCACCATTTTCAGGAAAGATTTGGCTATCTATCAGCCATACAGATCAGTTTGTGACAGCCAGTGTCATTTTGGAGGAAAATCATGAAAGCTAGTCCACATAGACCAACCAAGGCTCTGATTCATCTGGGAGCTATTCGACAAAATATTCAGCAAATGGGGGCTCATATCCCTGAAGGAACGCTCAAGTGGGCAGTGGTCAAGGCCAATGCCTATGGTCATGGGGCTGTTGCCGTTGCCAAGGCTATTCAAGATGATGTTGATGGATTTTGTGTTTCCAATATTGATGAAGCCATCGAACTTCGTCAGGCTGGACTTAGCAAGAAAATCCTCATCTTAGGAGTTTCTGAACTAGAAGCTGTTGCTCTAGCTAAAGAATACGACATCACCTTGACAGTGGCTGGGCTGGAGTGGATTCAAGAACTCTTAGCTAGGGAGACAGATTTAACTGGCTTGACTGTTCACCTCAAGATTGACTCAGGGATGGGACGAATTGGTTTCCGAGATTCCAGTGAGGCTGATCAGGCTCAAGCCTTGCTCCAACAACACGGTGCTCGCGTTGAGGGGATTTTTACCCACTTTGCTACTGCAGATGAAGAATCAGATGCCTATTTTAATGCCCAGTTAGAATGCTTTAAAGCTATTTTGGCAAGTATGAAGGAAGTTCCAGAACTGGTTCATGCCAGTAACTCGGCAACGACCCTCTGGCATGCAGAGACTATTTTCAATGCAGTCCGTATGGGAGATGCCATGTATGGTCTCAATCCAAGTGGAGAGGTCTTGGACTTACCCTATGATTTGACTCCAGCCTTGAGTTTGGAGTCTGCCTTGGTTCATGTCAAGACAGTTTCAGCTGGAGCTTACATGGGCTATGGAGCAACCTATCAGGCGGATAGTGAGCAAGTCATTGCGACGGTGCCAATCGGTTATGCGGATGGTTGGACACGAGACATGCAGAATTTCTCTGTCTTGGTAGATGGTCAAGCTTGCCCAATCGTCGGACGAGTATCTATGGACCAAATTACCATTCGTCTGCCTAAGGTTTACCCGCTAGGAACAAAAGTAACCCTGATCGGCACAAACGGTGGCAAGGAAATCACAGCCACTCAGGTAGCGACCTATCGTGGAACTATTAACTATGAGGTGGTTTGCCTCCTCAGCGACCGCATTCCGAGAGAATATCATTAAAAAGAAAGGAGTGTGAGCATGAATCTACATCAACCCTTACATGTCTTGCCTGGTGTGGGGCCAAAGTCAGCAGAGAAATACGCCAAACTAGGAATTGAAAACTTGCAAGACCTCTTGCTCTACTTTCCTTTCCGTTATGAAGATTTCAAAACCAAGCAGGTGCTGGAACTGGAAGACGGTGAAAAGGCGGTTCTTTCTGGTCAAGTCGTGACTCCTGCTAGTGTCCAGTATTATGGTTTCAAGCGCAATCGCCTGCGTTTTAGCCTCAAGCAGGGAGAAGTCGTTTTTGCGGTGATTTTTTTTAACCAACCCTATCTGGCTGATAAGATAGAATTGGGAGCAACTCTTGCTGTCTTTGGGAAATGGGACCGTGCCAAGGCCAGTTTGACTGGGATGAAGGTTCTAGCTCAAGTGGAAGATGACCTCCAGCCGGTCTATCGTCTGGCTCAGGGAATCAGTCAGGCCAGTCTGGTTAAGGTCATTAAGACAGCCTTTGATCAGGGGTTGGACCTCTTGATAGAGGAAAATCTTCCCCAGTCTTTGCTGGACAAATACAAACTCATGTCCCGTTGCCAGGCTGTCCGTGCCATGCATTTTCCTAAGGATTTAGCAGAATACAAGCAGGCCCTTCGTCGGATCAAATTTGAGGAACTTTTTTACTTCCAAATGCAGTTGCAGTCACTCAAGTCTGAAAATAGAGTTCAGGGAAGCGGTCTGGTTCTGAATTGGTCCCAGAAAAAAGTGACAGCCGTTAAAGAAAATCTGCCTTTTGCCCTAACCCAAGCTCAGGAAAAGAGTTTGCAGGAAATTTTGGCCGACATGCAGTCCGACCACCACATGAATCGTCTCCTGCAAGGAGATGTGGGGAGCGGAAAAACGGTGGTTGCTGGTTTGGCCATGTTTGCGGCGGTGACGGCTGGCTACCAGGCAGCTCTTATGGTGCCAACAGAAATCCTAGCAGAGCAACACTTTGAGAGTTTACAGAACCTTTTTCCAGACTTGAAACTGGCTCTCTTGACAGGTTCCTTGAAAGCTGTAGAAAAAAGAGAAGTCTTGGAGACCATTGCCAAGGGTGAGGCTGATTTGATTATCGGAACCCATGCTCTGATACAGGATGGAGTGGATTATGCTCGTCTTGGTTTGATTATCATCGATGAGCAGCACCGTTTTGGTGTGGGGCAAAGGCGTATTCTAAGGGAAAAAGGCGACAATCCCGACGTTCTCATGATGACGGCGACGCCCATTCCACGAACCTTGGCTATCACAGCCTTTGGCGATATGGATGTTTCTATTATTGACCAGATGCCAGCAGGGCGGAAGCCTATTGTGACGCGCTGGATTAAGCATGAGCAACTGTCTCAGGTCTTGACTTGGTTAGAGGGGGAAATCCAAAAAGGTTCTCAAGCCTATGTCATCTCTCCCTTGATTGAAGAATCTGAAGCTCTGGATTTGAAAAATGCTATTGCCTTATCAGAGGAATTGACGGCTCATTTTGCAGGTATGGCCGAAGTGGCTCTTCTACATGGTAAGATGAAGAGTGATGAAAAAGACCAAATCATGCAGGATTTCAAAGAGCGAAAAACAGATATTCTAGTTTCGACAACAGTTATCGAGGTTGGGGTCAATGTCCCTAATGCGACCGTCATGATTATCATGGATGCCGACCGGTTCGGTCTCAGTCAGCTTCACCAGCTCAGAGGCCGTGTTGGTCGGGGGGACAAGCAGTCCTATGCTGTTCTCGTGGCTAATCCCAAGACGGACTCTGGGAAAGATCGCATGCGCATCATGACAGAAACGACCAATGGATTTGTCCTTGCGGAGGAAGATTTGAAAATGCGTGGTTCTGGTGAGATTTTTGGAACCAGACAGTCAGGACTTCCAGAGTTTCAAGTGGCTGATATTATCGAAGATTTTCCGATTTTAGAAGAAGCCAGAAAGGTTGCCAGCTACATTAGTTCGATAGAAGGCTGGCAAGAGGATCCAGAATGGCGCATGATTGCTCTCCATCTAGAAAAGAAAGAACATCTAGATTAATACTCTTCGAAAATCAAATTCAAACCACGTCAACGTCGCCTTGGATTATATATGTAACTGACTTCGTCAGTCTTATCTACAACCTCAAAGCAGTGCTTTGAGCAACCTACGGCTAGTTTCCTAGTTTGCTCTTTGATTTTCATTGAGTATAAGTTTTCTCTAAGGAAAACTTAAGCTAGCTTTTAGGTTTGGGTCTTATACTAGAGTCATCAAAAAGAAACGAGGACTCTCACATGACTATTAAAGTAACCTACCAAAAGAAATTCCAAACCGTCAAACTAGAGAAAGGAGTTAGCACCTATTGATACACGAAGAGCGGAAACGCTCTTTTTATTTTTAAAACTACTTTCAGGCGATAGGTTTGAGGAAAGAGAATCTAAAATCACTTTCTATTTAGCATTCTTTCTTGCATTGCCTTCCTAGATATGCTAGAGTTATGATAACGATTACAAAACCAAAGGAGCATGCTATGAAAAACCCAGCTTTGTTAGAAGAAATCAAGACCTATCTAGGACGGGATGAGGTTCCAGAAGACTTTGATACTTTCTGGGATGAAGAGGTCAAAAAAGTTTCAGTTCTTCTTGCCTACCAGTTGGAGGAAAGGGATTTCCATATTCCCCAAGTCAAGTGCTATGAACTTACTTTTGAAGGAACCAATGAAGGCAAGGTCTACGCACGCGTCGTCCTTCCAAAGAGTGAGGAGAAAGTTCCGTTAATCTTCCATTTCCATGGTTATATGGGACGTGGCTGGGACTGGACTGATATGCTGGCCTATACTGTGGCTGGTTACGGTGTTGTTTCCATGGATGTGCGGGGCCAGTCGGGCTATTCGCAAGACGGCTTGCGCTCTCCACTAGGAAATACGGTGAAGGGGCATATCATCCGTGGTGCTGTGGAAGGTCGGGAGCATCTCTTTTATAAGGATGTTTATCTGGATATATACCAGTTAGTTGAAATTGTTGCTAGTCTGCCTCAGGTGGATGAGAAAAGACTTTCTAGCTATGGTGCCTCACAAGGTGGGGCTTTAGCCTTGGTTGCTGCAGCGCTCAATCCTCGGATTCAGAAAACAGTTGCCATCTATCCTTTCTTGTCAGACTTTAGACGAGTGCTTGAGATTGGCAATACCAGTGAAGCCTATGATGAACTCTTCCGATATTTCAAGTTCCACGATCCCTTCCATGAAACAGAGGAGGAAATCATGGCGACTCTTGCCTATATCGATGTGAAAAATCTTGCCCATCGTATTAAAGGTGAGGTCAAGATGATTACGGGCTTGGACGACGATGTTTGCTATCCTATTACCCAGTTTGCGATTTACAACCGCCTAACTTGCGACAAGGCCTATCGCATCATGCCCGAGTATGCCCACGAAGCCATGAATGTTTTTGTCAATGACCAGATTTATAACTGGCTCTGTGGTAGTGAGATTCCTTTTAAGTACGTAAGATAATGAATGAGAGAGCCCAGGAGCTCTCTTTTTTATGCCCAAAACCTGAAAGTACTTTTAGGAAATTTAAAATATTAAAATATTCTTAAAAGTAAAATCTATTCTGTGGGAACACAGATATAAATATAAGACTTTATTGTATAATAAAGGAAAAGTCACTTGTGAAAGGAGGAAAAAGGCTGCTGGAGGATTAAAAACTCGAGCTCAGCAGAAAATGGGAGAGGATTGGGAGCTCTCATTAAGTTGGATACTTTCTTGTAAAACTTGTCTCTTGAGAGACAATAAAAATTTTTAAAGAAAAAGAAAGCGCTTTATTTTATGAAAAATGAAAGGACAAACATGAATTACAAATCTTTAGATCGGAAACAGCGATACGGAATTCGAAAATTTGCAGTCGGGGCGGCATCTGTAGTGATTGGTACAGTAGTATTTGGAGCAAATCCAGTCTTAGCTCAAGAGCAAGCCAATACAGCAGGAGCCAATACAGAAACTGTCGAACCTGGTCAAGGTTTATCAGAATTGCCAAAAGAAGCGTCCTCGGGAGATCTTGCTCATTTGGATAAGGATTTGGCTGGTAAATTGGCAGCAGCTCAAGACAACGGCGTTGTGGTGGACCAAGATCATTTGAAAAAAAATGAGAGTGCAGAATCAGAAACCCCATCCTCTACGGAAACCCCTGCAGAAGAAGCAAATAAGGAAGAGGAATCAGAGGATCAGGGTGCTATTCCTCGTGACTATTACTCAAGAGATTTAAAAAATGCAAATCCTGTCCTTGAAAAAGAAGATGTTGAAACCAATGCAACAAATGGTCAGAGAGTCGATTTATCAAGTGAACTAAATAAACTAAAGCAACTAAAAAATGCTACAGTTCACATGGAGTTCAAACCAGATGCATCAGCTCCACGCTTTTACAATCTCTTCTCTGTATCCAGTGAAACCAAGGAAAATGAGTATTTTACTATGTCGGTCCTTGATAATACAGCTCTTATTGAAGGACGTGGCGCTAACGGGGAGCAGTTCTATGATAAGTATACAGATGCTCCTTTGAAAGTTCGCCCTGGACAATGGAATTCCGTGACCTTTACTGTCGAACAACCGACAACGGAGTTACCTCATGGTCGAGTTCGTCTCTATGTGAACGGTGTCTTATCTCGAACAAGTCTCAAATCTGGTAACTTCATCAAAGATATGCCAGATGTTAATCAAGCTCAACTTGGAGCAACCAAACGGGGCAATAAAACAGTTTGGTCATCAAACCTACAAGTACGAAACCTAACTGTTTATGATCGTGCTTTAAGCCCAGATGAAGTTCAAACACGAAGTCAATTATTTGAAAGAGGTGAATTGGAACAGAAACTTCCTGAGGGAGCAAAAGTCACTGAGAAAGAAGACGTCTTTGAAGGTGGTAGGAGCAATCAACCAAATAAAGATGGTATCAAGAGTTATCGTATCCCAGCTCTTCTCAAGACAGATAAAGGAACGCTGATTGCAGGAACGGATGAAAGACGTTTGCACCATTCTGACTGGGGAGATATTGGGATGGTTGTTCGTCGCAGCTCAGATAATGGAAAAACATGGGGAGATAGAATTGTAATCTCAAATCCTCGTGACAATGAGCACGCTAAACATGCAGATTGGCCATCTCCAGTCAATATTGATATGGCCTTGGTGCAAGACCCTGAAACAAAGAGAATTTTTGCAATTTACGACATGTTCCTTGAAAGTAAGGCAGTATTTTCATTGCCGGGACAAGCTCCGAAAGCTTATGAACAGGTGGGAGATAAAGTTTATCAAGTTTTATATAAGCAAGGAGAATCAGGTCGCTATACGATTCGAGAAAACGGAGAGGTTTTCGACCCTCAAAATAGAAAGACAGATTATCGCGTCGTCGTTGACCCTAAAAAACCAGCCTATAGCGATAAGGGGGATTTGTATAAAGGGAATGAGCTAATCGGAAATATTTATTTTGAGTATAGCGAGAAGAATATTTTTAGAGTTTCCAATACCAACTACCTATGGATGTCCTACAGTGATGACGATGGGAAGACTTGGTCTGCACCAAAAGATATTACACATGGGATTCGGAAAGATTGGATGCACTTCCTAGGAACTGGACCTGGTACAGGGATTGCCTTGCGTACAGGACCTCATAAGGGAAGACTGGTGATTCCAGTTTATACAACAAACAACGTTTCCTACCTAAGTGGTTCTCAATCATCTCGTGTAATTTATTCAGATGATCATGGAGAAACATGGCAAGCAGGGGAAGCAGTTAATGATAACCGCCCAGTAGGCAACCAAACCATTCACTCTTCAACCATGAATAATCCAGGCGCCCAAAATACGGAGTCAACTGTTGTTCAGTTGAATAATGGGGATCTCAAGCTCTTTATGCGTGGGTTGACTGGTGATCTTCAGGTTGCGACCAGTCATGATGGGGGAGCAACATGGGATAAGGAAATCAAACGTTATCCTCAAGTAAAAGACGTTTATGTTCAAATGTCCGCTATTCACACCATGCATGAAGGCAAGGAATACATTCTACTCAGCAATGCTGGTGGTCCTGGACGCAACAATGGTTTGGTTCACCTAGCTCGTGTTGAGGAGAATGGTGAGTTGACATGGCTGAAACACAATCCTATACAAAGTGGTAAGTTTGCTTACAACTCACTCCAAGAACTCGGAAATGGCGAATATGGTTTGCTTTATGAGCATGCGGATGGCAATCAAAACGATTATACTTTATCCTATAAGAAATTCAACTGGGATTTCTTAAGCAAAGACAGAATTTCTCCTAAAGAAGCAAAAGTAAAATATGCTATCCAAAAATGGCCAGGTATTATTGCCATGGAGTTCGATTCGGAAGTATTGGTCAACAAGGCTCCGACCCTTCAATTGGCAAATGGCAAGACAGCAACCTTTATGACCCAGTACGATACAAAAACTCTCCTATTCACAATAGATCCAGAGGATATGGGACAAAGGATTACAGGTCTAGCTGAGGGTGCAATTGAAAGCATGCACAATTTACCAGTTTCTTTAGCTGGCTCTAAACTAAGCGATGGTATTAATGGCAGTGAAGCCGCTATCCATGAAGTTCCAGAGTTCACAGGTGGTGTCAATGCTGAGGAAGCCCCAGTGGCAGAAATCCCAGAGTACACAGGTCCTTTGGCAACAGTAGGCGAAGAAGCTGCTCCAACGGTTGAAAAACCTGAATTTACAGGTGGTGTCAATGCTGTCGAGGCGGCAGTCCATGAACTTCCAGAGTTCAAGGGTGGTGTCAATGCTGTTCTAGCAGCCTCAAACGAGCTTCCTGAATATAGAGGAGGCGCTAACTTTGTCTTGGCAGCTTCAAATGACCTACCAGAGTATAAGGGTGGTGTTAATGGCGCTGAGGCAGCAGTTCTTGAAGTGCCAGAGTACAAGGGAGAAACAAATCTAGTATTAGCAGCTGCAGACAACAAACTGTCTCTAGACCAAGATGTGACCTATCAAGCGCCAGCAGCTAAACAAGATGAACTTCCGAATACGGGAAGCAAGGAAACAAACTCACTGATTTCCCTTGGTCTTGCAGGTGTTCTTTTATCCTTGTTTGCATTTGGCAAGAAGAGAAAAGAATAATAAGTAAAAGCTTTTTGAGTAGGTCTCAGAAGAGATAGCAGGTTTTCAAGCCTGCTATCTTTTTTGATGACATTCAGGTTGATTCGAAATCATAAGATGTCTGAAACTACTTTCAGGATAGTCTGTTCTATAAAATACTTTTGAAACTGAAATCTATTCTACCACAAGCTATTGAAAGCGCTTAACAAATGATATATAATAAGCCCATAGAAGAAAGAAAGGGAGGAAAGAGGATGCCACAGATCAGCAAAGAAGCCTTGATTGAACAAATCAAAGATGGAATCATTGTCTCTTGCCAGGCACTTCCTCACGAACCGCTTTATACAGAAGCGGGAGGAGTCATTCCCTTGCTAGTCAAAGCGGCTGAGCAAGGTGGAGCAGTCGGTATCCGAGCAAACAGTGTTCGCGATATCAAGGAGATTAAGGAGGTTACGAAACTCCCGATTATCGGGATTATCAAGCGTGACTATCCGCCACAGGAGCCATTCATTACAGCTACGATGAAAGAAGTGGATGAACTGGCTGAACTAGATATTGAGGTCATTGCTCTGGATTGTACCAAACGTGAACGTTACGACGGTTTGGAAATTCAGGACTTTATCCGACAAGTCAAAGAAAAATATCCGCATCAACTCTTAATGGCTGATACCAGTACGTTTGAAGAGGGAATAGCAGCAGTTGAAGCAGGGATTGATTTTGTTGGAACAACCCTATCAGGTTATACCTCTTATAGTCCTAAGGTAGATGGTCCAGACTTTGAACTGATCAAAAAACTCTGCGATGCCGGCGTGGATGTCATCGCTGAAGGGAAGATTCATACACCAGAACAAGCCAAACAAATCCTTGAATATGGGGTGCGAGGCATCGTTGTTGGTGGAGCTATTACTAGACCAAAAGAGATTACGGAGCGCTTTGTTGCCGGTCTTAAATAACACAATCTCAAAACAGAGGAGAGTGGTCGATGCGTCGGATAAAATGAAAACGTATACAAATAGAAAGTTACTCATTATCCAATATGGATACGCTTATCAATTAGGAGAATACAAATGAAATTTAGAAAACTAGCTTGTACAGTACTTGCGGGTGCTGCGATTCTTGGCCTTGCTGCTTGTGGTAATTCTGGTGGAAGTAAAGATGCTGGAAAATCAGGTAGCGATAGCGGAAAAACAGAAATCACTTGGTGGGCATTCCCAGTCTTCACACAAGAAAAAACTGGTGACGGTGTTGGAACTTATGAAAAATCAATCATCGAAGCTTTTGAAAAAGCAAATCCAGATGTAAAAGTGAAATTGGAAACCATCGACTTCAAGTCAGGTCCTGAAAAGATCACAACAGCCATTGAAGCAGGGACAGCGCCAGATGTACTCTTTGATGCACCAGGACGTATCATTCAATACGGTAAAAACGGTAAATTGGCTGAGTTGAACGACCTCTTCACAGACGAATTCGTCAAAGATGTCAACAACGAAAACATCGTACAAGCAAGTAAGGCTGGAGACAAAGCTTACATGTATCCAATCAGTTCAGCTCCATTCTACATGGCCATGAACAAGAAAATGTTGGAAGATGCTGGAGTTGCAAACCTTGTAAAAGAAGGTTGGACAACTGATGACTTTGAAAAAGTTTTGAAAGCGCTTAAAGATAAAGGCTATACACCAGGTTCATTGTTCAGTTCTGGTCAAGGGGGAGACCAAGGAACACGTGCCTTCATCGCAAACCTTTATGGCGGTTCTGTAACAGACAAAGATGTAACTAAATATACAACTGACGATCCTAAATTCGTCAAAGGTCTTGAAAAAGCGGCTAGCTGGATCAAAGACGGCTTGTTGAACAATGGTTCACAATTTGACGGTGGAGCAGATATCCAAAACTTTGCGAACGGTCAAACCTCATATACAATCCTTTGGGCACCAGCTCAAAACGGTATCCAAGCGAAACTCTTGGAAGCAAGTAAGGTAGATGTGGTAGAAGTACCATTCCCATCAGACTCTGGTAAACCATCTCTTGAATACCTTGTAAACGGATTTGCAGTATTTAACAACAAAGACGACAAGAAAGTCGCAGCTGCTAAGAAATTCGTTCAATTCATCGCAGATGACAAAGAATGGGGTCCTAAAGACGTTGTTCGTACAGGTGCCTTCCCAGTTCGTACTTCATTTGGCAAACTTTATGAAGACAAACGTATGGAAACAATCAGTGGCTGGACTAAATACTACTCACCATACTACAACACTATCGATGGATTTGCTGAAATGAGAACACTTTGGTTCCCAATGTTGCAATCTGTATCTAATGGTGACGAAAAACCAGCGGATGCTTTGAAAACCTTCACTGAAAAAGCTAACGAAACAATCAAAAAAGCTACAAAACAATAAGCACTAAGTCAGATTGATTCCCCCCTTTTCCCTGTGCACTATGGTGTAAGAAAAGGGGGACTTTTGTTTGAAATGGTAGGAACTGTCACGAAATTAAAATGAAGTTCTTACATAAGCGAATCTTAAAAAATTTCATTTTGGTTTTAAAACAGTTCAAGAAAATCAAAAACTATTCTATTTGAAAGAGAGGTGCCGACTGTGAAAGTCAATAAAATTCGTATGCGGGAAACAGTGATTTCCTACGCTTTCCTAGCACCAGTGTTATTCTTCTTTGTCATCTTTGTCTTGGCTCCTATGATTATGGGATTCATTACAAGTTTCTTTAACTACTCCATGACTAAATTTGAGTTTGTGGGCTTGGACAACTACATTCGTATGTTTAAAGATCCTGTCTTTATGAAGTCTTTGATCAATACCGTTATCTTGGTTATTGGATCTGTTCCGATTGTGGTTCTCTTCTCGCTCTTTGTAGCATCTCAAACCTATCATCAAAATGCCATTGCCCGTTCTTTCTATCGTTTCGTCTTCTTCCTTCCTGTAGTTACAGGTAGTGTTGCCGTAACGGTTGTATGGAAATGGATCTATGACCCCTTATCAGGGATTCTAAACTTTGTCCTTAAGTCAAGCCATATCATCAGCCAAAACATTTCTTGGCTGGGTGACAAAAACTGGGCTTTGCTAGCGATTATGATTATCCTTTTGACAACATCTGTTGGTCAACCGATTATCCTTTATATCGCTGCCATGGGGAATATTGACAACTCACTAGTTGAAGCGGCGCGTGTAGACGGTGCGACTGAATTTCAAGTCTTCTGGAAGATCAAATGGCCTAGCCTTCTTCCAACAACTCTTTACATCGCGATTATTACAACCATCAACTCATTCCAGTGTTTCGCCTTGATTCAGCTCTTGACTTCTGGTGGTCCAAACTACTCAACAAGTACCTTGATGTACTACCTTTACGAAAAAGCCTTCCAATTGACAGAATACGGCTATGCAAATACCATCGGTGTCTTCTTGGCAGTGATGATTGCCATTGTCAGCTTTGCTCAATTCAAGATCCTCGGAAACGATGTAGAATACTAAAGAAAGGAGACAGTTATGCAACCTACACAAAAGAAACCTTTAACAGCTTTTACTGTTATTTCAACGATTATCTTGCTCTTGTTGACCGTGCTGTTCATCTTTCCATTCTACTGGATTTTGACAGGGGCCTTCAAATCACAACCTGATACCATTATGATTCCACCACAGTGGTTCCCTAAAATGCCAACCATGGAGAACTTCCAACAACTCATGGTGCAAAACCCTGCTATGCAGTGGATGTGGAACTCTGTATTTATCTCACTGGTAACCATGTTCCTAGTCTGTGCAACCTCTTCTCTAGCAGGTTATGTCTTGGCTAAAAAACGTTTCTATGGTCAGCGCATTCTCTTTGCAGTCTTTATCGCTGCCATGGCTCTTCCAAAACAAGTTGTCCTTGTACCATTGGTACGTATCGTCAACTTCATGGGAATTCACGATACTCTTTGGGCAGTTATCTTGCCTTTGATTGGATGGCCATTTGGGGTCTTCCTTATGAAACAATTCAGTGAAAATATCCCGACAGAATTGCTTGAATCAGCTAAAATCGACGGTTGTGGTGAGATTCGTACCTTCTGGAGCGTAGCCTTCCCTATTGTGAAACCAGGATTTGCAGCTCTTGCGATCTTTACCTTCATCAATACTTGGAACGACTACTTCATGCAGTTGGTTATGTTGACTTCACGTCAAAACTTGACCATCTCACTCGGGGTTGCGACCATGCAGGCCGAAATGGCAACCAACTATGGTTTGATCATGGCTGGTGCGGCTCTTGCAGCCGTGCCAATCGTAACCGTCTTCCTTGTCTTCCAAAAATCCTTCACTCAGGGTATCACTATGGGAGCTGTTAAAGGATAAGATTCTGCAAAAATCGAAGTCAAACTACGTCAGTATCACCTTGCCATACTTAAGTTTTGCCAGCGGTTAGCTTCCTAGTTTGTTCTTCGATT
>CAUSPE010000027.1:0-22740 GCA_963533485.1 uncultured Streptococcus sp. | reverse complement strand
TCATGTTGTTAGGTTGGTAATAGTAACGCTTGTTTTTCTTCAAGATTTGTAGGAAAACTGTGATTCCTGCATTGAAGAGAAGATAAGTTCCCAAAATTACCAACAAGACTGCTACAAAGAAAATCAGAACAGCAGAAAGTGGATTTTCAACTGTCACTGCTAGGTAGTAACCCGCTCCCAAACTGATTAGACCTAGAATGGTTTGAAGGCCTAAGAAACGTCCTTTTTTCTCACCACTGGCCTTTTCACGGGAGAGCTGAAGAGCATTCATGCGGGCGATGCGAAAGGCATTGATAAAAATCAAACCTAGGAAAATAGCGCCAAAAACGATAAGAACTAGGATAAAGACTATTGGTTGGAAGGTTGAAACGAGCTCCACCTTCATTTTCATCAACTTCAGAAGAAGGGCAAAGATTAGCTTGTCAAAGAGAGCTCCTAGGCCAAGACCAGCTGTCAGCGTTAAGGAACCAAAAATAAGAAGCTCCTTAAAAACCATACTGATCAAATGGCGCTTTTCAAGCCCCAGCATACCATATACACCCAGCTCCTTGGAGCGGTTCTTCATGACAAAACTATTGGCATAAAGTACAATAATTCCAGAAGCGATGGTAACAACTACCATACCGAGAGCGAGGGTCATAGAGATAGTTTCTCCCCCTCGGATCTTGCCAATATTAGGGTTAAGTGACAGTGAGTAAAAGAGATAGGTGATGGTCACTGCTAAGAGAACAGCTAAAGCAAAGGGATAGTAGAGTTTGCGGTTTTTAATTAAGTTTGATACCGCTAACTTATTGGTTAATCGGAACATACTAATTCACCTCGCTTGCCATGACAGTCAAAGTATCAGAGATTTCTTGGAACATCTGACGCTCTGTCTTGTCTCCACGGTAGATTTGGTTGTAAAGAATGCCGTCCTTGATAAAGAGAACGCGCTTGGCCCTGCTGGCTGCTGCCGTTGAGTGAGTTACCATAAGAATAGTTTGGCCACGTTCATTGATTTCATCAAATACATCGAGTAAGGCTGCAGATGACTTAGAGTCAAGGGCTCCTGTTGGCTCATCCGCAAGGAGAATTTCAGGTTCAGTGATGATGGCGCGTGCTACTGCTACCCGCTGCTTTTGACCACCTGAGATCTCGTAAGGGTACTTCTCTTGCAATTGGTTGATGCCCAAATTTTCAGCAGTCACTACCAATTTCTTCATCATCTCTGTGATAGGTTTTCGTGATAACACTAACGGAAGCAATATATTGTCCTTAACAGACAAGGTATCTAGCAAGTTAAAATCTTGGAAGACAAATCCCAACTTCTCACGACGGAAGCTAGAAGCCTGTGAATTCTTAATAGTGGCTGTGTCTGTTCCATTCAGGTAAACCTGCCCACGAGTTGGTTTATCCAGCATAGCTAGGATGTTGAGCAGGGTTGACTTTCCTGAACCAGACTCACCCATGATGGCAACGTAGTCACCCTTTTCTACGGTAAAGTGAATATCTTTGAGGGCCTCAACTTGGTTGCCTTGGAAACGTGTTTTATAGATTTTTTGAACGTGTTTTACATCTAAAAGTGTCATGATTTTCTCCTTCTTAATATCCCATCATTTGAAACTGTGCTTGCATCATAGCGCATCCCAGTTGAACACGCTCGATATCTTTTTGACTTGGTTTTCTTCTTTTCTTTTGTAAAATTCTTTTCATGGTTTTGCTCCTTTGTTCTTTATGAGTCTAGTTTATCGCAAAAAAAGATAGCTTGCCATAACCTAACCTTACAAAAGAAACTTTAATCTTACATTTTTGTAAGATTGAAAAATATCAAGCAATTTCGCTATCAATATTTTACCATAAAAGAAAGGTAAGAAGAAAACCCTTGCGGATGCAAGGGTTAAGGTTCGATATTCAGTCTGCATCAATCAGTAAGAAATTTAGCTACGATTTGATGATGTATTCTCTCAATTAATTATATTTCTATATAAGCAGAACAGTTTTCTTCTAAAGAAAAATCGTCTTTTATCAACAAAGTTAAATCTTTTGAAGATACACTCTCACTTTTATCTATTCGAACAGCTTGATTCATTATTAAATCTTCATAAAGATTTCGAACGAAACGACCGTTAGAAAAATTGGTGAGATTACTTTCTAACTTTTCATTAAAATAATTTAATAATATTTCTTTCAACTTGTCCTCAATCTGGTAGTCGTCTTTTCTTGCTAAAGTTTCAAGAATATCTAACAATTCCGTAGAAGAATAATTTTCAAAATTAATAAAATAATTAAAGCGAGATTTCAAACCAGGATTTGATTCAAAAAAATGATTCATTGGATCAGTATATCCTGCAACAATAACAATTAGATCATCTCTTGAATCCTCTAGAGCCTTTGTTAATTCTGTTAAACATTCTCGTCCATATGAATCAGTATTGTCATTTTCTGTAATACTATAAGCTTCATCTATGAATAAAACTCCACCTTTTGCTTTTTCGATAACATTTTTTACTTTCAAAGCGGTTTGACCTTGGTAACCAGCAATTAAATCCGTTCTAGAGACTTCAGTAAAATGCCCCTTTGAAAGAAGGCCTAACTGATAATACATCCGACCTACAATTCTGGCTACTGTCGTCTTTCCAGTACCAGGATTCCCCATAAACGCCATATGTAAAGTTCTCTTTGGTACTTTTAGCCCAGACTCTTTTCTTTTGGACTGAACCTTTTGATATATAACTAACCTCGAAACTTCCTCTTTAACTTTTTGTAAACCAACTAATTGATTTAATTCCTTCATCAATTCATCCAGAGAAGAGTTGTTACGTTTTCCTAACTCCTTCCCTAGTATTTCAAAAAGATAAGAGTAACCTAAATAACAAGCTACATTATCAGATAATTCTTTTAGCGTTTGACTTATCTTGCTTATTTTATTCTCTTTTTGAAATAAATATATAGATTTATATAAATCTGCTACTTTATTTGTGTCTGAATGATCAATTATAATCTCATTCACTTTTGTGAAAAAAGTCGACTCATTACCCAGTTGTCGATCCAATTTTTTGGCGCTCTCAATTAGCTTGTCACGAGATACAGTCATAATTTACCTCAAAAACATGAACACTAAAGTGATTATTAACATTCCAATAGATACTCCTGATACAATAAAGAGTGTAAGAAGACGATTTGAAATAAATTGAATTTGTTGTTTATTTTCTTTCAACTCTTTTCTGAGTTCTTCAATCTCAGCAGTGTGAGAGACTGTTTCCAAAGGAAGCTGACTAACAGTGCCCTCTAAGTTGACAATTCTATCATCTAGTGCAGAAAGTCGTTCCTCATTTTCGACGATAGAATTTTTACTTTTTTCTTCGTTAAATTTCTCTTTAAACTGCTTAAGAGCTTCTAAAGTTAATTTTTGTTTCTCTATGGTTTTATCAATACGAGCTTGTTCTTTCAGAATTTTTTTGTTGGTATGTTCAATAGCAGCTACAGAAGAAAGAATAGCTTGAATATAATCTTTATCCAGCGCTTCTAAAGCCTTATAAACTTGACCAAATTCTTCAATAAATGTTTGTTGATTATCATAAAATTTTGAAATGTAATTTTGAATTTGTTCAACTAACGTATTAAACTCGTTTCCTGTCACTCCATGTTCAGCAAACTCAAAACCGAAGAAATCATCGTGAGTTCTAACTTTATCAAAATACAGTTCATCTTGACTTTGTTCAGCAAACTCTTTCAGATGCTCTTTCGCTTCATCGAAATCATGTTTGCTAATGTTTATTTCAATTGTTTCTTGTTCTTGCTCAACTACTTCTTGTTCCATATTTATCTCCCTAATCTAATAATTCTTGTAATAAACTATCAATCTCATCAAAGTCACTTTTATCGTCTCTTGTAGATTCTTCAAAAATATCTGATAGCTTTTCTTTCATCATGGTCGCAGCCATATCATGTCTTTCCTTAATAGTATTAACAATAGAATCTTTTTCGACTTGTAGTTTTGTGCTCTTTACATCTAATAATTGATCTTGAATTACTAACATTTCATTATTTTGATCAATTTTTTTAGAACTGAGTTCAGAAATCTGTTTATTGACAATTTGCTGATCAATCATTTTTAATACAAAAGCGCCAATAATTCCAGATAAGGTCGCTCCCATAAAAGTTCCAATAACACTGCCGATTGTTCCTAAAAGTGGTATAGAAATAGCCAAAACTGGAAAACTAGCTATTAGGGATGCTCCTAATGCTTCCCCAACTACAATTGCACCAGTAGCCGATAAACCAGTAACAACAATTTTACCGATCTCTAGCATCATTATCTGAACACTTTTTTCTTTGTTATCTGGATTGTTTAGATAATCAATCGCTTCTTTTAAGGACTTCCAACCTTGGTGTATAAATGTCCATGCTTTTAGAAAAGTGTTAATTACAGGTCCAACTATCGCAGAAGCTATCATCGTAACCACTGATTTCCCAACGTTTAATAAGTGATTTGATAAGTTGTTTACAAATGAAATGATGGCCTCTTTTACCTTTTCAATAAAAGTTGATAAGTTTCTTTCTGTATCTTTAAGCCAAGAGATAAATTTTGAAATTAACTCTCGCAAAAATTCTGAAAGTAACTGTAAAAGTGCTGCTTTTAAAGCTTTTCCAGAAACTTTTAACGCCTCATTACGTAGTGACTTTTTACCAGATTTAATAGCATTTTTTTCAGCAACATCTAACCTAGCCTCCAACTCATCAGTAGAAACTTTATATTTTTCTCTCATTTGTTTTATTTCAGATTCGGATAAATTTTGATTATCTTTTGCATACTGACCTTTGGAATTAGGGTAATCTAAGTACTCCGGTACAGACTTAGATCCTTTAGCACGGTTTACACTAGCTCTCATCTCATTTAGATTTATATCACTATTAGCAAAAGCATATTGTTCTTCCTCACTCATAAATGCATTAACTTTTGGATTCCTAATAATTTCACTAGCAGAAATAGTATGATCCATATCTGTCTCATTTATTTTAGAGCCCGATGGTCTATTTTCATCAAACTTTTTCCTTGCTTCCTTTGTTAGGATTTTTACGGTTTTATTAGATCTAGTTATATGGGTTTTTATATTTCCTTTCTCGTCTCTTTGAAACTTTGATTGCCAATCTTTATATCTGTCCTCATATATACTTCTATCCGCATTATGAGTAATAAATTTACCTTTTTCAAAATTTTCAGCGGTTTGTATATGTGCATCTTTTCGTAAATCTAGAGTTTGACCGTTGTTATTTTTAATAAACTCTTCACCTATTTGGGCAGCAAGTTGAAGTTGTACTTGTTCCCAAACTATATTTTCAATAGATTCTTGAAGATATTCATTATTTTGTAATTTCTCTCTGTCTATATCAAATTGATCTATATGTTCAACAACATCCTTAAGGTTATTTTCTAAAGAACTTTCTAATTCAAGTAATTGTTCATAGTCAAAGTCAATTTCAGAACTTTGTAATTCAAACGTTTTATTCTCGTTAGCCATATTAATCTCTCTACATTATTATTGTATTCATTGATTTATTATACCATTTCAAGATTTGATTTGACAAGTTTAAAAAAACTTCGTCCAATCGGACGAAGTTCCTGCTTCTATTATTATCACCAAAACCGTTCATCATTGTCATCAATGGCCTCGGCTTCCTTGCGTTTGCGTGGTCCTGTTCCGTACATTTCTGCTTCGATTTCTTCCTTAGTTGGCAGGATAGACGCAAGAATGATGTAAATAATCACACCAATCCCAAAATTTGATATGGTAAAAATAGCAAAGAGAAAGCGGACTAGAGTCACATCAAAATTCCACTTGTCTGATAGACCAGCTAAAACTCCCGATACCATACTATTTCGTTTCATTTTATAAAATTTATTATTCATGATTTGTTCCTCTTTCGGTATTCTTACAAGTAGTATAGCATGAAACAGGTTCACAAACATCAGTCCTTAGGCCGATTTAAGATGACGAGTTTACCACGGCAGACGCCACAACGATAGCGTTTGGTATCAATCCTACGCTTGCGCTGATAAGTCTGCTGGCAGGATTGGCACTGATAGACCAGGAAATTACTTTGGTCTTTCAAAGGGGGTACAAAGCGCAGGCCATCCACTTCTTTCAAAAGTTCCTTAAAATCTCGGTCCTTATGCCGATACCCCTTTTTCTGAAAATAAAGGTGATAGTGACAGAGTTCATGGCGCACAATCTTGCGAAAGACTTCCAAACCTAGTTCATTATAAACCTTGGGATTAAAATCCAAATGCCCATCTTTAGGGAAAAATCGCCCACCTGTCGTTCGCAGACGAGAATTCCACTGGGCTTGGTGTGTGAAAGGTCTACCAAAGTCTTCGAGGGAAACAGAATGAACATACTCAGTCAGTTTCATCTGGAGCTAGGAGCGACAGATTAACTTTTTCACGTTCAGTATCGATTTTCTTGACCCAAACCGTTACCAAATCTCCGACTGAAACTACTTGACTGGGGTGTTTGATAAATTTGCGACTCATATGGGAAATATGAATCAAGCCGTCCTCGTGAATCCCGATATCAACGAAGGCACCGAAGTCAACGACATTCCGCACCACACCTTCCAGTTTCTGGCCGACTTTTAAATCCTTGATATCCAAGACATCTTGACGAAGCACAGGTGCGTCAAAGGAATCACGGAAATCTCGACCTGGTTTGAGAAGATCAGCAATGATATCTTTAAGGGTTTCTGGACCAAGTTCTAGTTCTTGCGCCATTTCTTTGACTGAAAGGGACTTGAGTTTGCTTTGAGCTTCTTCATTCAAGTCCTTGATATCCAAGCGTTTGAAGAGTTCCTTAACCGCAGCATAGTTCTCTGGATGAACTCCTGTATTATCAAGGATATTGCTACTTTCCGGAATACGGAGGAAACCTGCAGCTTGCTCAAAGGCTTTGGCACCTAGACGAGGAACCTTTTTGATTTGGGCGCGTGAAGTGATTTTTCCTTCTTCCTCACGGTATTTGACAATATTTTCAGAAATGGTCTTATTGAGTCCAGCCACATGGGAAAGAAGAGCTGGGCTAGCTGTATTGACATTGACACCGACTTGGTTAACCACCGTATCTACGACAAAGTCCAGACTCTCAGACAGTTTCTTCTGACTGACATCGTGCTGGTATTGACCGACACCGATTGACTTAGGATCGATTTTGACCAACTCAGCGAGGGGATCTTGCAAACGACGAGCGATAGAAATAGCAGAGCGTTTTTCAACAGTTAATTCTGGAAACTCCTGACGAGCAAGTTCACTGGCAGAGTAGACAGAAGCACCACTTTCATTGACGATAACATAGCTGACTTCTGGAAAATCTTTCAGAACTTCCGCCACAAAGGCTTCGCTTTCCCGGCTGGCTGTTCCATTTCCGATAGCAATAATTTCTACACTGTATTGACCAATCAAGTCCGACAAATCTTTCTTTGCTTCTTCAATCTGACGAGCGGAGGCTGGTTTAACAGGATAAATGACCTGGGTCGTCAGCATTTTCCCTGTCGCATCAACGACAGCTAGCTTGGCACCTGTACGAAAGGCGGGGTCAAAACCTAGAACCACGCGCCCTTTCAGCGGAGCAACCAAGAGGAGATTGCGCAGGTTGTCAGAAAAGAGTTGGATAGCTCCTTCTTCTGCTTTCTCAGTTAATTCTGTCCGAATGCGTCGTTCGATAGCAGGCAAGACCTTTTTCTTAACTGACTGTTGAACAACTTCATCTATATAGACATTTTTCACCTTGAAACGAGCAGCAAAGAAAGATAGAATACGGTCTGTCGCATGTTCAAAGCCAACCTTCAAAATACCTAGTTTTTCCCCACGATTGAGGGCCAAGGTACGATAGCCCTGCATGTTGCCAACTGTCTCTGAAAAATCATAGTAAATCTGAAAAACTTGTTTTTCATCAAGACTTTCATCCTTGACTTGCGAAGTGATTTTAGAGTGTCTCAACATTTCCTGATAGGTCAGTGAACGCAAGGTCACATCTTCGGATAGGGCTTCTACCAAGATATCAACCGCACCTGCCAAGGCTTCTTGACCAGTCGCAAATCCTTCACAAACAAACTTCTCAGCTTCTTTCTCTAAGCCATCTACGTTTTGCAAAATCAAGCGAGCAAGAGGAAAGAGTCCAGCTTCACGGGCAATGGTTGCCTTGGTCCGACGTTTTTCCTTATAAGGAAGATAGAGTTCTTCTACGTCTGCTAATTTTTCAGCTGCCAAAATAGCTGCTTCCAATTCCTTGGTCAGCTTGCCTTGTTCTTGAATCTTAGCTAAGACAGCTTCTTTACGGTCGTTGAGGTTGGTCAGACTTTTATCCAAGTCAATAATGGCCTTAATCGCCACCTCATCCAGACTACCAGTCATGTCCTTCCGATAACGTGCGATGAAGGGAATTGTCGCCCCCTCAGCCGTCAAACTTAGAACGGTATCGATTTGCTTTAAGGTTACACCCAAATCTTGGGAGATTTTTTCATATTTTTTGTCCATATACCTATTATACCATAAGGAACAACTCTTGTTTTGCCTTACCTGTTTTTGTATCTTTGACTATCAAAATAATCCCTTTTCAAGAAAATAATAGTATAATAGAGTTAGAATGTAGAAAAGAGGTAGGCCCATGGCTGTTAAATTTACAAAAACGGATGACTTGGAAAAGATGTTTGAAGAATTCGCAAAACTTCCTGACTTAACACAAGTCACTTTTCCAGATGACAAAGATAAAAAAGAAAAAGTTGAGAAGAAAAAATAGATGACGATTTTCCAATCTCTTCCTCCTAGTGTATTACAAGCAGGGGCTATTTTTCTCTCCATCATGATTGAAGCCCTTCCTTTTGTCTTGATTGGGAGTCTCATTTCGGGATTGATTGAGGTCTATATCACACCTGATAAAGTTTATGAGTTTCTTCCTCGAAATCGTTGGGGGAGGATCTTTTTTGGTACCTTCATTGGCTTTCTCTTTCCTTCTTGCGAATGTGGAATCGTTCCAATTATCAATCGTTTTTTGGAAAAGAAAGTGCCCAGCTACACGGCCGTTCCTTTTCTGGTGACTGCTCCCATTATCAATCCTATCGTTCTTTTCGCTACTTATTCTGCCTTTGGCAATTCAATAAAACTTGCCTTCTTGCGAGCTCTGGGAGCCATTGTGATTGCTTTGGTGCTTGGAATCTTCCTAGGATTTTTCTGGAAGGAACCCATTCAAAAAGAGAATCCTATCGCTTGTCATGAACATGACTTTTCACACTTGACTCCTGCTAGAAAAGTCTTTCAGGTCTTTATACAGGCTATTGACGAGTTTTTCGATATGGGGCGCTATTTAGTCTTTGGCTGTCTCTTTGCGGCTATCGTGCAGGTCTATGTCCCGACTCGGATCTTGACCTCTATCAGCGCAAGTCCAGTCCTTGCGATTCTCTTGCTCATGTTTCTAGCCTTTCTCCTCTCTCTTTGTAGCGAGGCGGACGCCTTTATCGGTGCTTCTCTCCTCTCGAGCTTCGGCCTAGCGCCAGTCCTTGCTTTTCTGGTCATTGGCCCCATGCTTGATATCAAAAATCTCCTCATGATGAAACACTATCTCAAAGCGCGCTTCGTCTGGCAATTCATGGGCATTGTGACAGTGCTTGTCTTGCTTTATTCTTACATGATGGGGGTGATGCTATGATCCGATTTTTCATTCTACTGGGCTATTTTGCTCTGACTCTGTATCTGCAGCTTTCTGGCAAGCTCAGTCACTACATCAACCTCCACTATTCCTATCTAGTCTATATCTCTATGGTCCTTTCTCTTCTGTTGGCTCTGGTCCAATTCTATATCTGGGTTCAGAAAATCAATTCTCCCAGCCATTTGGAAAGTCGTCAAGCTAGGCGAATCAGCATCCTGTTACTGTCACTACCTCTATTGATTGGAGTTGCCTTTCCTACCGTAAGTTTGGACTCGAGAACCGTGTCTGCTAAGGGATACCATTTCCCACTTGCTGAGGGAATCAACACAGCCATTCAGGCAAGCGAAGGCACATCCAGTCAATACCTCAAACCCGATACCAGTACCTATTTTTCCAAATCTGCTTATGAAAAGGAAATGAGGACTACAGCTGATAAATATCTATCCCAGCCAACCATTCAGGTTACAGACGAAAACTATATGGAGGTCATGGAAGTTCTCTATGACTATCCTCAAGAGTTTGAAGGAAAGAAAATCGAATTTACAGGCTTTGTCTATAACGATCCTAGCCATCCAGATAGCCAGTTCCTCTTTCGCTTTGGCATCATCCACTGTATCGCAGACTCTGGTGTATATGGACTCCTAACTAAGGGAAACTCACGCCAGTATCCTGACAATACCTGGATTACCGCCAGAGGAACCCTGACCCTCCAATACCATAAAGAACTCAAACAAAAACTCCCAACACTGGAAGTTGAGAGTTTCACAAAAGTAGACAAACCAGAAAATCCTTATGTCTATCGTGTATTTTAATAAAAAGTAGCCTTTGCAGGCTACTTTTTTTGTCCATTATATTAATTTCATTCTACCTTCTCTTTCGAATTGATAGAAAACTCTCACTCTCCATCCTTCCAGTTTCGAGCAATCTCTTCGTCTTTCTGGAGTTGATCTACCAGTTCCTCTACGGAGTCAAATTTGACCATATCGCGAACACGGTCCAGCCAGTAGACCATGACTGTCTCACCGTAAATATCGTCTGAAAAGTCGAAAATATTGACTTCAAAACGTGGTTCTTCTCCATCAAAGGTAACATTTTTGCCAACGCTCGCCATGCCACGATATCTCTGACGCTGCACTTCCACATCGACTACGTAAACACCGTCCGCTGGCATATAAGTTCGGTCTCTTAGGACCAGATTTGCTGTTGGATAACCGATCGTACGCCCACGAGCATTTCCATGAACGACCATCCCACGAGTTGGAAGCGGTGTGCCGAGCAGTTGATTGACTTCCCTGACATCTCCATCAAGAATAGCCTGACGAATCCGTGTAGAACTAATCTTGCCCTTTTCGTCTTCGACCGGAGGAACAATGATGATCTCTCCATCAAAATAATCCTTCAGGTCATCCGCAGTTTTCTTATCAGAGCCAAAAGTATAGTCAAATCCTGCTACGATAATAGCTGGTTTTAGAGCTCGAACATAGGTATCAAAGAATTCTTGACCCGTTAAACTAGCAAATTTGCTACTAAAGTCAAGTAAGAAAAGAGCCTCTACCCCATGCCATTTCATCTTGTGCTCCCGTTCCTCATGATTGACGATATGGAGCATAAGCTCAGGTTGGTATGGTTGCAAGGCAAGTTTTGGCGACTCTGTAAAGGTCATTACGACAACTGGCAGATAATCCTTCATCGAAGCCTTGCTGGCCACTTCAAAGAGTTTCTGATGTCCCTTGTGTATGCCATCAAAATAACCTAGTACAAGGACTGTTTTCCCTGGTACTGCAATATCTTTTTCGTTCTTAATAGGTACTGTTGTAATCATGAAACTATTATATCATAGAGAAAGTCTTTTCGCTAAGAGGAAATCCCAAATGTCGTTTTTTGCGCCTGAACTGACCGTAAGAGAAAATTTAGCACTTTAGTTTAAAAAAATAGCACCTCCTAAGAGATGCTATCATTTGGTAACTAGTCTATTGTTTCTTCTAAATCTTTTAACTTAACCGAAACAATCTTAGAAACACCTGATTCTTGCATGGTAACTCCATAGATAGAGTCCGCTGCCGCCATGGTCCCTTTACGGTGGGTTACGACGATAAACTGACTATCCTTGTCAAAGCGGTTGAGGTAATCCCCAAAACGTTTGACATTGGCTTCGTCCAGCGCAGCCTCTACCTCATCCAAGATGACGAAAGGAATGGTCTTAACTCGGATGATTGAGAAGAGCAGAGCCAGAGCAGATAGGGCTTTTTCACCACCACTCATGAGGTTGAGAGATTGGATTTTCTTACCTGGTGGTTGAACAGAAATCTCCACACCAGCTGTTAAAAGGTCGCCCTCAGTTAATATCAAGTCTGCTTGACCTCCACCAAACATCTGTCTAAAGGTCACTTTAAAGGACTCACGAATAGCCTCAAAGGTTGATTTAAAGCGTTCCTTAACCTCATCATTCATCTCTGTGATGGTCTCAAGGAGCAGGTTTTTAGCAGACAAAATATCATCTCGTTGACTATTGAGGAAGTCCAGACGGTTGTGAACTTCTTCGTACTGGTCTATAGCGTCCAAGTTGACAGGACCCAGTGAGCGAATAGCCTTCTCTAAATCCTTAACCTCTTGCTCTGCCAGATTGAGATCTTCCAACTCATGTGCTTTTTCTAGAGCCTCAGTGTAGCTGATCTGGTACTGGTCAGTTAATTGAGCTTGTAGATAGCGCAAGCGTTCGCTGACCTTTTCCTTCTTGGCTTCAGCACGTGTTTGTTTGCGAATCCACTCCTCATTCTGCTGACGAGCCTGATCCAAATGGCTGGCAATATCATCCAGCTGGCCTTCGATATCATCCAACTCAAACTGCTTACGAATCAAACCTTGTTGGAGGTTTGTTTTCTGAGTTTTGGCCTCTTCCACCTGCTGACTTAGCAAATCCGTATCAACCTTCTCAAGATTATCAACCTTTTCTTGGAGGAGACGCTGAATCTCCTCTTGCTCGATATCCAGATTATCCAGTTCCTTGCCTAAGCGTTCAATATCAGTCACTTCGTACCGCTTTTGTCCTTGCAGTTCTGACTTAAGCAAGCGTGCTTGCGCTACTTGTTCCTGCAAGTTTTGATAGCGTTCTTGAATAGCGTTTTTGTTAGACTTAATTTCTTCAATCTCAGCTTCCAGATTTTGCTTTTCACTGGCGATAGTAGCAAGGCGCTCTTGGCATTTTTCCTTGTCCGCTTGCCAATCTCCTTCAGTAAGGCGATTTAATTCCTCTTCTTGAAGTTTGCAAAGCGTTTCCAGTTCTTCGACCTGCTGATTGGTTTGTTGATAAGCAAGGTACAAGCCTTGCTCCTGAATACGAGCTTGCTCACCCTGAGATTTGATAGCTTCTAATCTTTCTGCCAATACCGCCATCTCATCTTGCAAGGTCTTCAAACTCGCTTCTTCTGACCGCAAGTCAGCTTCTTCTTTAGCAATTTCTTTTTGTAATTGCTCCAGCTCTGGCTTGATGAAAATACTGTTGTTTTGACGATTGGCACCCCCCGCGTAGGAACCACCTGTGCGCAATTCGGTACCATCAAGCGTCACCATGCGAACCTGATAGCGAACTTGACGAGCTGCGGCACGCGCATGTTCTACAGTATCAAAGATAGCCGTTGTAGCAAGCAAGTTTTTGAAAATGGCTTCTAGTCTCTTATCAAACGACACCAACTCATCTGCCATTCCCAGAAATCCTGGACTTGCTGCGATAGCATCTTGATTCTGACTAGAAATGGTACGAGCCTTGATAGTCGTCAGTGGAAGAAAGGTTGCACGACCAGCTCTGTTACGTTTTAGGAAATCAATCGCCTTGGTTGCCGCGTTTTCATCTTCTACGATGATATGCTGACTGCTAGCTCCAAGCGCAATCTCTAGGGCAGTTTGATAATGCACATCAAAGGTCAAATGTTCACTGACTGCACCAATGATCCCACCAAGACGGGCTTTTTCTTGAAGAACACTCTTAACACCCGCATAAAAATTACTATGATTTCTTAGGATGTTTTCTAAACTCTGGGCTCGAGCCTGCTTGTTTTTGAGACTGTCTAGACGATCAAAGAGTTGGCTCTGCTGGGCTTGGTAAGAAACTTTCTGCTCCTCTTGTTCCTTGGAACTAGCTTGGTAGTCTGCCAATAATTTCTGAACCTGCTCCTTGGCAGATTCAAGCTCAGCCTGTTGTTGACTGGCCTTCTCTTTAGCTGTAGCCAGTTGTTCTTTCAATTTCTCAAGTTGATCTGCTTGTTTTTGAGATAGTTGACGGCTGTTCTCCAGCTCATTCTCGATGCGGGTCAGTTGGTTTGAGACATCCGCTTCTTCTTGTAAAAGAGCGACAAAGCGTTCGCGCAAGAGCTCAATCATCTGGTCAGGATCATCTGAAAAAGCTAGCAATTCTGCTTCTAAGTGATTGAGTTCCTTGTTATTTTCAGCTAGACTTTCCTCTAACTGTTCCAAATTCCCTTCTTTTTCAGCCTTTTCCTTACTTAGAGCCTTCCTCTTATCTTCCAAAGTCGCCAAACGGACTTGTGCCTCTTGTTGATTGAGGGCTACCTGCTCGGACTCCAGTTTGGATAGGGCTAGTTTTCGCTCTAAGTCACTGATCAAACTAGTCAAATCCATCAAGCTTCCTTGATCCTTGGCCATTTCAGCTTGGAGATCCTGGCGTTTCTTTTTAAGAGTTTGATTTTCTTCCTCTAACTCTTGACGCTTTTGGTAATAGCTAGTCAAAAGTTCCTGAACTTGCGTTAGCTCTTCTTCTGTCAGCTCTAGTTCAGCCTTGTTTTCCTTGATTTGAGCAACCAGTACATCCAAGTAAATTGACTTGCGTTGACTATCCAAGTCTAGAAACTTGCGAGCATTCTCGGCTTGTTTTGCAAGGGGCTTGATTTGATTGTCCAACTCATAGATAATGTCCTCTAAGCGATCGAGATTGTCTTGAGTTTGTTGCAGTTTACTTTCTGTTTCTTTTCGACGAGTCTTGTATTTTAGAACTCCAGCAGCTTCTTCAAAAATAGCTCGGCGTTCTTCGGGCTTGGAGTTAAAAATTTCCTCAACCTTCCCTTGGGAAATAATAGAGAAGGAATCACGTCCCAAACCAGTATCCAAGAAGAGGTCATGTACATCACGAAGACGGACTTTTTTGCCATCAATTCGATACTCGCTATCACCACTACGATAGATATGGCGTTCTACCTTAATGACTTGCCCTGCATCCTTGATGAAGCCATCTTCATTATCCAAGGTCACGACAACCGAAGCATAATTGAGTGGTTTGCGATTTTCAGTGCCAGCAAAGATAACGTCGGGCATCTTGCCACCACGGAGACTCTTAACACTGGACTCCCCCAAGGCCCAACGTAAACTTTCTGTAATATTTGACTTCCCAGAACCATTGGGCCCAACGACGGCTGTTACGCCTTGGTCAAAAACGACCTTGGTCTTGTCAGCAAAGGACTTGAATCCCTGAATCTCAATTTCCTTTAAATACATGAATCCAGCCCCTTCTCAACTGCATTTTTTGCGGCCTCTTGCTCTGCCAATTTTTTAGAACGCCCTTGGCCTTTTCCTATACTCTTGCCCTCAACCAGAACTTCTACATCAAAAACCTTATCATGGGCAGGCCCCGTCTCAGAGATAACTTGGTAGCGAATATCCACATCCCCATTAACCTGGAGCAACTCTTGCAGATGCGTCTTATAATCCTTAATCATTTCAAAGTCACCTGCTTCAACCTTGGGAATCATGACCTGATAGATAAACTCTTTTACCCTAGCCACATCCTTGTCTAAAAGCAATGCTCCCAAAAAGGCTTCAAAGGCATCTCCAAGAATGGTGTCACGATTGCGCCCACCAGACTTTTCTTCTCCTTTTCCTAGCTTGATAAACTGATCAAACTGGCAATCACGCGCAAAACCAGCCAAACTCTCCTCACGGACAATCATGGCACGGAGCTTAGACAAGTCACCCTCAGGCTTTTTAGGATATTTTTTATACAGATATTCTGAAATCAATAATTGTAGAACAGCGTCTCCTAAAAATTCCAAGCGTTCATTGTGTGAAATTTTTAAGAGGCGGTGCTCATTGGCATAACTCGTATGAGTAAAGGCCGTTTCCAGTAAGTTTTTGTCTGCGAATTCGATTGCAAAACGCTTCTTTAGTACAGTTTGTAATTCTTTCATACCAACCTCTTTCTAACTGATAACAGTCCTTCTTATTATATCAAAAAAAGCCCCCTGAGTCACTTTAAAACGGGACTAGAGGGGAATTGAGCATTTTTTAAAACAAACTTTTCAATTTTAGGGACAAATTTGGGGCGAAATAAAGAAAAAGCCTTATTTAAGGCTTTCATAGGCTATTTACATCCACCCTGAGGGAATCGAACCCCCATCTTAAGAACCGGAATCTTACGTGATATCCATTACACTAAGGGTGGAAACTTGTCTTATTATAACAGAAATTTGCTCTAATAACAAGTTTTTTATGGGTGAACCAAGTGTCTCTTAGTGGGATGCATCACCATTCCAGATAGAGTTTTTCACGATAACATAATCAACGTGTTTGAGGTCAGCAACCTTTCGTCCACCTGCATAAGAGATAGCACTTTGCAAGTCCTGCTCCATCTCAGTAAGGGTGTCTTGCAAATGCCCTTTAGCAGGCAGTAAGATGCGCTTACCTTCCACATTTTTATAAGCACCCTTTTGATATTGTGAAGCTGAACCATAGTATTCTTTGAACTGTTCCCCATCAACTTCGATTGTCTTTCCTGGGCTTTCGATATGTCCTGCAAAAAGGGAACCAATCATGACCATACTAGCACCGAAACGGATAGACTTGGCAATATCACCATGAGTACGAATCCCACCATCAGCGATGATTGGTTTACGCGCAGCCTTGGCACACCAACGTAGGGCAGCCAACTGCCAACCACCTGTACCAAAACCAGTCTTTACCTTTGTGATACAAACCTTACCAGGACCTATCCCAACCTTAGTAGCATCCGCACCGGCATTTTCCAATTCACGCACAGCTTCTGGTGTTCCTACGTTACCAGCAATGACAAAAGTATCTGGCAATTCTTTCTTAAGGTGTTGAATCATAGAAATCACGCTATCCGCATGACCATGGGCAATGTCAATCGTGATATACTCAGGAGCATCAGCCTTGAGTCGGCTAACAAAATCATACTCGTAATCCTTGACACCAACAGAAATGGAAGCAATGAGCCCTTGATCGTGCATGCGTTTGATAAAAGGAATGCGCCCAGCTTCATCAAAACGATGCATAATGTAGAAGTAACCGCCTTTAGCAAGTTGCTCTGCTACGTTCTCATCCAAAATCGTCTGCATGTTTGCTGGTACAACAGGTAGTTTGAAAGTGTGATTTCCAAGTGTGACACTCGTGTCTGCTTCGGCACGGCTTTTAATGACACATTTATTTGGGATCAACTGAATATCTTCGTAATCAAAAATTGGAAATTCATTTAACATATCGATGTCTCGTTTCTTTTGTAATGACCTACCTATGCTTGCGCATCTCTACGCCTTTTTCCGACGTTTCCTTGACTCATTATAAACCAAAGTACAGTTTTTGTCAAATATTTTTAATAATCAAATTATATTGTTCGGGAATTGCTTATATAAATATCAAAAAAGTGAAGAGATTATTTTCTCCCCACTTCTTCATCAATAATCGCTTTAAAAATTTCTGCAGAGTTTTCCATCATTTTACAAAATACACTATAGGATGAGGCATTCTGAGGGATTTGGATAGACCACTTCTTCAATTGAGCTCCATAGCCAGCTACTTCTCCTATTTCACTATTTATTGACTGCTCCATACTAGGAAAAATCAGTCCAGCTTTCTCAGATTTTAAGATATAAGAATAGGAAATCAGCTGGAACAAGTCCTCGCGGTTAATTCCCTTTTCAGTAAACTCCAGTTTTTTATATTTTGCATCTAGAACAATCTTTCGTTCTCTGTCATAAAAATCTGGATATACTTTTCGTTTCCCAACAGAAAATACTGAAATTCCATCCGTCTTATCCTTATTTCTGGGATGTACAAAACATTTTGGCAACAAGGTGTAGACATACTCTTCCCAAAGCCAGGCAACATCAAAGAGAATACCATGTACCCTTTGAGATTGAGGACCAAGACCATGTTTTTCTCTACTCAGAATCATCAAGCAGAGTTCCTGTAATTTTCTATACTCTCTGAAGTAGGCGTGTCGGATGGGTTTGATTTTATTCATTCTGATAATCTTGGCACGATCAGCTAGTTTATAAGATGAGGTTACACGAGTAATTTCTGTCATATTTTCACGATTACTATCGAGTAGTGCTCCAAAACCTTTTTGAGTCTTTATGTACTCAATCGTATGCCGAATCAGCTGCATGAGGGGATTATCATAGGTGAATTCTCTCGTTGTGTAGGCAATATTTCCCATAAAAGGAACATTTCTCTTAAGATGATTTCCCACATCTATCACTCCCTTTACATGACTGTCGTTATGAGAAAATCTTTGGTATTCCTTATAAAGACCTTTTCTGAGAGCAGCTTGCAGATACTTTGGAAAGAGGTAAACCAAGAGTTGATAAAGCTTATCTTCAGGAGATAGACCGACATCTAAACTAGTCAGATTGATATTGAGAACCTTTTGTAAAAGATAATGCAAAAAATGGTCATTACTTTCATCAGAAAAACGAGAGGAAATCGTTAATCTTTCCTGACCACAGCCCAGAAAACCAATCACATTTCCTGTCTTAACTTCCTGATTGAACGTTTCAAAGATTTTTTGATCCCTTTCTAAGTCAGGAGAATTCATCAAATCATTTGGGAAAATAAAAATATTGTCCTCTCGAGATAGGTTATCTAGTGTTTTATCAAGTAGTGCTTGACTAAGTTTGGGATATTCTGCGACAAAGTCCTCTTTAGCGATTCTATGCTGATTATCAGTGATCCGCATTGTCATCACCAGTATCTTGGGGTTCTGTTCGCACGTTATTTGTCAGATCAAATGCTTTTTTCAATGTATCCAGAGTTTCAGCCTCCTCATGAGAACCTCGTACATAATCTTCCAAAAGTGGTTTGAGATAATCAGACCAGAGTAATTCATAGTCAAAGTCCACTTCTTCCAACTTAAGGAAATAACTTGGTCCGATATGGTAATGACTGTTTAGCTCCTGAACGTTTTCAATAGCAGCATTCAAGTTTCTTAGTCGAGTTTTAGCTTCTTCAGCATGCTCACCTAGTTCCTCATCTAGAATGTATAGTTGGCTTTCAGCAGTAACTTCAACAAAACGGAAACGACGACGCATAGCAAAATCAAATGTATCCACTGAGCGGTCAATATCATTCATTGTTCCGATGATGTAGACATTCTCAGGAATATAAAATTTGTCATCACTTTCATGTAAATTAGCATATTGAGTAGAAACTTCTCCATCTCTACCACGATATCCAGGGTCAATAGAGAAAAAGAGTTCTCCAAAAATCTTAGAAATCTCACCACGATTTATCTCATCGATGATGAAGACGAATTTCTTGTCAGTGTCAATCTCTGTTGGAGAAATATAATCTTTCAAACCAAATCTTTTCTTTAAAGTTTCTAGGACTTTTTTTCCTTGATTACGATAATAGGGCTGTTTCAGATATTTTTCATCTTTATAGAGTTCATAAACATAAGATTTTGTTAAGCAAGTTCCTTGGGCTTTAGTTTCATAATTGATATTAAAATTATTTCTACTATTTACTGTAAGATAGGAAAATTCTGTCAAATATTCTTTTTCATCTCTGCCATTTACATATTCAAGATAAAGATCCCAAGCCTCCTCAAAATTATCTTGGCCTCCAGTTTTTTGAGCTTCTTTAGCCTTCTGACAAAACTTCTTAAAAATACCATCTTCTAGCTTAAACTCGATAGCTCCATCACCATTTGATACAGGTCTTAAACCCTCCACAAAATCCGTATAATCATAGGAAGGGTGAAATTGTACAAAGCCGATTTGATCTTCATTACCACCAGTTAGCTCTGCCGCAATTTCTTTAGCAAGATAAGTTTTTCCTGTGCCAGGAGCACCACGGAGGATGAGGTTTTTGGATTGTAATAAGATTTTACTCAAGGGATGATGAAAATTATTTTGTTCAGACATTTCTTTCTCTCCTTGCTTATCATCACTGTCTATAATATCTTTTGAATACTCAAATAAAATACTTCCCAACATTGAAGATTCTAGTTCAGGATATGTTTTAGAAAACAGTTTACAAATCTCATGATTCTGACGATAGGGCCCTCCTTGATTGCTTTGGGGAATCAACCTATTCCAAAATTCATTTTGACTATTCATATTTACTCCTAAAAAAGAAGGATTCTCAGAATAAATACAAAGTAGTTTTGTTACCACTGCAGAACGCCTAATAAATTCATTCTTTGACTTTTTCATGTCAAAGATAGGATTATTGAAATCCAACATTCTACCAGCTTGGATGATCTCATACAAATCCGATTTTAATTTGTTAAAGCGGTCTTCTAGTTCTGATTCTGGAATGATTTTATTAGCTTGATTCTTATAGCTTTTGGTATCCTCATTCCAATAAATACCAAATTTTGAAGAACCTCCTCCACCAATCCCCATAAATAATGATTGGTACTTTCCTGTCTCAAGAGCATAGCAAAAAGAATTACTTTTAGCACCTTTCCCAATGACATATTCATCAATAGACATAGTTAAAATTCTATCAAGAGGCCATTCTTTAAGAAATTCTTCACGTAATTTTTCATTGTGAATACTATATTTAAATGCATCTTCTCTTAATCTTATTTTATTTTCTTGATACCAAGCATAAAAATCTTCCAAACTCACTTTTCTTTTCAGCATCAATCGTACTCCTTTTATAATAATGTTCGAATAAAGAACTATATATTTCATATATAGAATATCATATCCTATAAAAAAAGAAAAGAATTTCTAAAGAAAAAGCCCAGTGTAGAGACTTCCTTTCCTCTCAACACTAGACTCTTTTTTATCTTAATAATACTCTCCTTGACGATAATCCCATGAGTTAAAGGTATCTGCTAAGTGCATCATAATCTTATCAATGTCAAGTCCTTTACGGATCACAACTGGAGCTGGTGAGATTGAGCGTGCTCCACCTTGTTCTGGGATGAGATTGCCGTCCTTATCAACCATAGAAACCATCACACCTTGCTCGTAGCGAGTTTCAATCGTTTTGTCAGGTTGGATGGATGCCACGTAGTCGTCTGCTTCGATGACAAGGTCCACTGCTCCTTCGATACGTTCTCCGATACCTTCTACCTTACCACGGTTTCCTTTTCCAGATGGGTTTGCTGATGAAGCATAGACCATTTTACCTTCTTCCCAAAGTTTAGCAGCCAACTGTTCACCAGCTTTACCAAACTTGATGACAAAACAGCTAGTACCACGAACGTCAGTCATCAGTTCTTCACGGCCGTCACCGTATGCTTTGAGTTTTTCAAAAGCTTCTGGTTTCCATGGAAGGATACAACCAAGTAGAATGTCTTCGTCCCAATGTTTTTGGTAGAAGGCTTCAATTTCTGGATTGAGTTGTGCTAAAGCGCGAAGCTCGTCCATGCTACCACAAAGTACAACACCTGGCTTGTTACGGTTACGTTCTTTAGCTGTGAACTTGCGCTCAAGTCCTGCCTTGTCGCTCGTCATGATAATGTAACCAACTTTAGTAGGGCAAACGATACATCCGCCCTCACCTTTTAAAATGTCATAGCCTTCTTGTGAAAGTGTTCCGTTCCATTGAATGTGTTTTGTCATAGTTCTATATATCCTTTTCTATTTTTCTAATCCTGCCAGTAGGCTGGACGTTGTTTTTCATAGGCAGCAATCAAATCTTCATACTGCAAAGTAATTCCGATATCATCCAAACCATTTAAGAGCTTGTGTTGCCACTCGCTATCGATTTCGAAAGTAAATTCTCCAACTGGTGAGATGATTTTTTGTTGTTCCAAGTCCACAGTTACCTGGTCGGTCGGTTTGAGTTGGGCTAGCTTTTCTCTAACCTCCCTAGGCTGAACAATGGGCAACATGCCATTATTGAGTTCATTATTGTAATGAATATCCCCAAAAGAACCTGCAATCACGACCTTAAAACCATAGTCGGCTAGAGCCCAAGCTGCGTGTTCCCTTGAAGAACCTGCCCCAAAATTATCCCCTGAAATGAGGATACTGGCTTTTCGGTATTCAGGTCGGTTAAAGACAAAGTCTGGGTCCTCGGTGTAGTTATCGTCTAGATAACGCCAAGCATACATAAGATACTTACCAAAGCCTTTTTTATCAATTAACTTGAGAAACTGCTTGGGTAGAATTTGGTCGGTGTCGATATTATCATTCATAAGAGGAACGGTCGTTCCCGTATAAACTGTAAATTTCTCCATATCCTCTCCTTACTGGGCCTCTGGCATTTGCCGAACATCTACGAAGCGCCCTGCGATAGCTGCTGCCGCTGCCATGGCTGGACTGCAGAGATGAGTCTTAGCGCCAAATCCCTGTCTGTCTTCAAAATTGCGGTTACTAGTTGAGGCACAGTGAACCCCATCAGGGACCTTGTCAGGATTCATCCCTAGGCACATAGAGCAACCTGGGTCTCGCCACTCAAAGCCAGCATCTAGGAAAACCTTATCCAAGCCCAACCTCTCCGCAGCTCGTTTCACAGGACGAGAGCCTGGAACCACGATAGCAGTTAAGTTAGGAGCTATTTTCTTCCCTTTGACAAATCGCGCGGCCAGTTGTAAATCACTGAGACGAGCATTAGTACAAGACCCGATAAAGATATAACCTAGTTCAATATCCGCTGGCTTTTGACCAGGCTCCAAGTCCATGTAATGATAAGCTCGTTCATCATTCATATCCTTAATTTCTGGGAAGCTACTGTCAAAGTCAACGCCCATAGCAGGATTTGTTCCCCAGGTCACCATAGGAGCCAAGTCTGAGACATCCATCCGGATAACCTTATCATAGACAGCATCATCATCGCTGACAAGCGTCTTCCAGTCAGC
>CAUSPE010000026.1:0-28511 GCA_963533485.1 uncultured Streptococcus sp. | reverse complement strand
TGAGGATAGCACCTGCTGAGAAGTAGGCAATCTTCAAGTTTTTCACATTGCTGACAAAGGTCTGTAGACCAACGGCAACTGTAAAGTATTCTTTCTCACGAAGCAAGAAACTAGAGAGGATATAGTCTCCGAAAGGTCCCATGAAGGCCCAGAGCGCTTGTACTGCAACCATTGGGCGAACGAGTGGGAGAACAATTTGCCAGAAGCGACGGAAGTGTCCTGCACCATCTAGTTTTGCTGATTCATCAAGAGACATTGGTACTGTGTCGAAGTAACCTTTCATCAACCAAGCGTTCATTGGGATACCACCACCGACATATAGGAAGATGAGGAACCAGCTATGGTTAAGGGCGTTCAACATAAGGGCCATAACGAAGAAGGCTGTCAAAGCGGCCATAGTTGGCACCATTTGGATGATCAAGAAGAAGACCAAACTTTGTTTACGAGCCAAGAAGTTGTAACGGCTGTAGGCATAACCAGCAAGTACGATGATACTTGTTTGAACAGCCATTGTAATCAAGGCGATAATCAAAGTGTTGAGGTACCAAGTGCCGTACAAGGTTTCAGTGAAGAGCCCTTGGAAGTTGGCAAAGCTAAAGTCGATGTTAGCATCTAGTTTAAAAGCTACGACGTTACCAGTCTTGAAGGCTGACATAATGGTAATCAAAAGTGGATAGATAATCACGATTGAAAGACCAATCAAGTAGAGGTAAGTGAGGGTTTGAGTCAGTCTACGTTTGAGTTTGATTGAGTTATTCATCTTAGACGTCCTCCATATCAAATGCGTGTAGTTTCTTGAATGCGATCATAGAGATAGAGATGACAATGATAGAGATAATCAAGGTAACAGCTGCCGCCATAGAGTATTGAGGAGATGTACCTGTTGTCAAACGGTAAATCCATGAGATCAAGATATCAGTTGAACCGGCTCCACCACCAACGCTACCAGGTCCTCCACCATTGAAGAGGTACATGATAGAGAAGTTGTTAAAGTTGAAGGTGTATTGGCTGATCAATGTTGGTGCTGCAACAGCCAAAATCATAGGGAAAGTGATGTTGCGGAATTTTTGCCAAGCATTGGCACCATCGATGTAAGCCGCTTCGTAGAGGTCGTTAGGAATCGACTGCAAGATACCCAAAGTCAAAACGTAGATGTATGGGAATCCTAGCCAACCTTGCATCATAATCAAGGCAATCTTCGTCCAAGTTGGGTCTGTTTTCCAAGGGATAAGAGCACCGTCAAGGAAAGGAAGAACCTTAGCCAAGATAGGCAATACTTGAGTGTTGATCGCTCCGACACTATCGTTAAACATGTTTGAGAATGTCAAGATAGTGATGAAGGCTGGAACAGCCCAAGGAAGAAGGAAAATAACACCAAAGATACGTTTTCCTTTGATAAATGGTTGGTTAGCAATGATAGCTGTGAAGATACCAATGACGATCTGTAAAGTTGAGGCAGCCAAAGCCCAGATGATGGTCCAAGAAAGAACGGCACCAAAGGCTGAACGGAAGGTACTCAAACTCCAAATGTTCGTAAAGTTTGTCAAACCAACCCAGTCCAACAATTTGTTTGGTGGCAAGTGTTGGAAGTCATAGTTGGTAAAGGCAATCATCAAGGTTACGATAACTGGGAAGATAATCGCAAATGTCATAGCGACGTAAGATGGGATGATCAAGAGGTAAGGGAAACCATTCTCATAAATACCTTTGATCATATCTTTAAAAGTACGTGGGACAGGAATTCCATTGTTAATACGTTTTGCGATTGTATGTGCATCTTTAATATTTGAGAAATAAAAGAGCACATAAACGACTACAAAGATTAAATGGAAGGCACCACGAATCAGCATAAAGAGGGAATTATCACGACCTGGCTTGTCACCAAGAGTGATCAAATTGTGCAATTCAGGGGCTGCAAGTGCTAGGAAATAAAGAACAAATACGATAGTTACACCAAGGAAGATAAAACCTTTGGCCTTTTGTTTATTGTAAATCTGTCCTAACCCAGGAATCACTGAAAGCAAGGCTGCTTTGCTAGGTTGTTGGTTTTCCATGAATACTCCTTTCATAGGATACGAGATTGAAGTTTGTCTCCAATCACTAGATAGGCAACTGCAATCATTCGTAAATTTATAAAATCAAAGGGGGATTTGTATTCTCCCCCCTTGTAACGAATTCAATTATTCACCAAATTTTTGTTTGATTGTTTCTTTGATCAATGTTACAGCATCGTTAGCAGCTGTTTTAGCATCTTTTTTACCGCTTACAGAGTCAAAGAGCATGTTAGCAGCTGGTTCCCAAACTGCAGACATTTGAGAAATGTTTGGCATTGGTTGAGCGTTCTTGAACTGTTTGATAACAGCTGTAGTCAACTCATCGTTTTTACCTTCAGCATAAGTACGAGCTTCAGTGTTAGCTGGGATTTCGTTAGTTGCATCGTAGAATGCTTTTTGTTGTTCAGTTGAAACAAGGAAGTCTACAAATTTTTGTGCGCCTTCAAGGTTCTTAGTGCTTGCTGGGATAACCCAAGCTTTACCACCGCCAAATGGTTCGTAGTTTTTACCGTTTGGAAGAGTTGGGATAGTTGCAACACCGTAGTTTACTTTAGCATCTTTGAATGCTTGAGCTTTCCAAGGACCATCGATGATAGCAGCTGTTTTACCTTCTTGGAATTGAGTTTGGATCAAGTTTCCAGCACCTTCAGTATCTTGCATACCTTTAGGCCATTTTTCATACCAAGATTTAGCGTAGTTGATACCTGTGATAGAACCGTCGTTTGCAAGACCGATGTCTTTAGCGTCTTTACCGTTTTGTCCGAATACGTAACCACCGTTACCAGCAAGAAGTCCGTATGCGTAGTAGAAGTTTGTCCAGTCAGCTAGGAATGCAGTAGTTTTGCCATCTTCACCAGCGAAAGCGTATTTGCTGTCTTTAGCAAGTTCTTCTAATTCAGCAAAAGTTTTTGGAGCTTCTTTTAGCAAGTCTTTGTTGTAGTACATAACAAGAGACTCAATAACGGCAGGAGCACCGTAAACTTTACCGTCAGCAGCTGTTACAAGAGATTTAGTCTTATCATCTGTTTTAGCGCCGTCGCTCAATTTAACTTCTGAAAGTTGTCCGTCAGTACCAAGGCTACCTACGCGGTCGTATGGTGCCATCATAACGTCAGCAGCTTGACCTGATTGGTTGTCAAGAGAAAGTTTGTCAAGTCCACCAAGTTGGTCACCTGATTTGATGTTAACTTTTGTACCTGATTCTTTTTCATAAGCTGCAGCAACTTTTTCAGCGTAGGCTTTGTATTGGTCTTCAACGTAGAAAGTGATTTCTTTTGCTTCAGATGAGCTAGTATCAGCTGCTTTATCAGCAGTTTTGCTTCCGCAAGCTACCAAAAGTAAGCTAGCAAGAGTAGCAGTTCCGAGCACAGCAGCGCTCTTCATGAATTTAGATGACATAGTGTATTCCTCCTAAAGAATAACAAAAATAATTTAATGAGAAAACGCAAACGTTTTCTTTTACGAACTTAGTATAGCACAAATAGAAAACGGTTGCAAGCTTTTTTAGAAAAATTTTTAAAAAAATTTTAAGGTTTCAAACATTTGTTAAAGCCCATATATAGGAAAGAACTTAAAATGTTTGTTTTTTTTGAATTGAAAATATATTAGGAAAACGATTGCGTAAATTCGGCTCGGTTTTTCAGAAAATAGAGCAGATATTGGGAATGAATTATCTTAAATCAGAAAATCTTTAAAATTTTTTCGCTTATTTCATAAAATATCAGTGGCAACAAGTTTTGTTTGATTAAAATAATTCAAAAAAATTTTTTAAAAACGCTTGCATTTGTTTTTGAAATGCGTTATACTTAAATTAACGCAAACGTTTGCGCCTTAATTGCGCAACGTTTTATAACAAACACATGAGGTGCTATTATGAAAAAACGTCAAAGTGGTGTGTTGATGCACATCTCTTCTCTGCCAGGAGCATACGGGATTGGATCATTTGGCCAGACTGCCTATGATTTCGTTGATTTCTTGGTTCGTACCAAGCAACGTTACTGGCAAATTCTCCCTCTTGGGACAACAAGTTATGGAGATTCTCCATACCAATCATTCTCAGCCTTTGCTGGGAATACGCATTTTATCGACCTTGATATCTTGGTAGAGCAAGGCTTGCTCGAAGCCAGTGATCTTAAAGGTGTTGACTTTGGTAGCGATGCATCTGAAGTTGACTATGCGAAGATTTATTACGCACGTCGTCCACTTTTAGAAAAAGCAGTGAAACGCTTCTTGGAAGTGGGTGATGTCAAAGATTTTGAGAAGTTTGCTAAAGACAACCAATCATGGCTCGAACTCTTCGCAGAATATATGGCTATCAAAGAGCATTTTGACAATCTTGCTTGGACAGAATGGCCTGATGCAGATGCTCGTGCTCGTAAAGCTTCAGCACTTGAAAGTTACCGTGAGAAATTGGTAGACAAGTTGGTTTACCACCGTGTGACTCAATACTTCTTCTTCCAACAATGGTTGAAATTGAAAGCATATGCTAACGACAACCACATCGAAATCGTTGGGGACATGCCAATCTACGTAGCGGAAGATTCAAGCGATATGTGGGCAAATCCACATCTCTTCAAGACAGATGTCAACGGTAAAGCTACTTGCATCGCAGGATGCCCACCAGATGAATTTTCTGCAACTGGTCAGCTTTGGGGTAACCCAATCTATGACTGGGAAGCAATGGACAAAGACGGCTACAAATGGTGGATTGAACGCTTGCGTGAAAGCTTCAAGATCTACGATATCGTTCGTATCGACCACTTCCGTGGTTTCGAATCTTACTGGGAAATTCCTGCTGGTTCCGATACAGCAGCACCTGGTAAATGGGTGAAAGGTCCAGGCTACAAACTCTTCGCAGCCGTTAAGGAAGAGCTTGGTGAGCTAAACATCATCGCAGAAGACCTTGGTTTCATGACAGATGAAGTTATCGAATTGCGTGAACGTACTGGCTTCCCAGGAATGAAGATTCTTCAATTTGCCTTCAACCCAGAAGACGAAAGTATCGATAGCCCACACTTGGCACCTGCCAACTCTGTTATGTACACAGGAACACACGATAACAATACGGTCCTTGGTTGGTACCGTAATGAGATTGACGATCCAACTCGTGAATACATGGCTCGTTACACGAACCGTAAAGAGTATGAAACAGTGCCACACGCTATGCTTCGTACAGTCTTTTCATCAGTTAGCTTCATGGCAATTGCAACTATGCAAGATTTGCTAGAATTGGATGAGGCAGCTCGTATGAACTTCCCATCTACCCTTGGTGGAAACTGGTCTTGGCGTATGACTGAAGATCAATTGACACCAGCTGTTGAAGAAACTTTGCTTGACTTGACTACAATTTATCGCCGAATCAATGAAAATTTGGTAGAATTAAAGAAATAAGACATTATCAGGAGACACATAAACATGTTACCATTAAACGAATTTGTACAAAAACGTTACAATAAAACCATTGCAGAATGTAGCAATGAAGAGCTTTACCTTGCTCTTCTTAACTACAGCAAGCTTGCTAGCAGCCAAAAACCAGTGAACACTGGTAAGAAGAAAGTTTACTACATCTCAGCTGAGTTCTTGATCGGTAAACTCTTGTCAAACAACTTGATCAACCTTGGTCTTTATGACGATGTGAAAAAGGAACTTGCAGCTGCAGGTAAAGAGTTGATCGAAATTGAAGAAGTAGAATTGGAACCATCACTTGGTAACGGTGGTTTGGGACGTTTGGCAGCCTGCTTTATCGACTCAATCGCTACACTTGGTTTGAATGGTGACGGTGTTGGTTTGAACTACCACTTCGGTCTTTTCCAACAAGTTCTTAAAAACAACCAACAAGAAACAATTCCTAACGCTTGGTTGACAGAGCAAAACTGGTTGGTTCGCTCAAGCCGTAGCTACCAAGTGCCATTTGCACACTTCACCTTGACATCTACTCTTTACGATATCGATGTACCTGGTTACAAGACAGCTACTAAAAACCGCTTGCGTTTGTTTGACTTGGATTCAGTTGATTCTTCTATCATCGAAGATGGTATCAACTTTGACAAGACAGATATCGCTCGCAACTTGACTCTCTTCCTTTACCCAGACGATAGCGACAAGCAAGGTGAATTGCTCCGTATCTTCCAACAATACTTCATGGTTTCAAACGGTGCGCAATTGATCATCGACGAAGCAATCGAAAAAGGAAGCAACTTGCATGACCTTGCAGACTACGCTGTTGTACAAATCAACGATACTCACCCATCAATGGTGATCCCTGAATTGATCCGTCTTTTGACTGCACGTGGTATCGAGCTTGACGAAGCAATCTCAATCGTTCGTAGCATGACTGCCTACACTAACCACACAATCCTTGCTGAAGCTCTTGAAAAATGGCCTCTTGAATTCTTGGAAGAAGTGGTTCCTCACTTGGTACCAATCATCGAAGAATTGGACCGTCGTGTGAAAGCAGAATACAAAGATCCAGCTGTTCAAATCATCGATGAGAGCGGACGTGTTCACATGGCTCACATGGATATCCACTACGGATACAGCGTTAACGGGGTTGCAGCTCTTCACACTGAAATCTTGAAGAACTCAGAGTTGAAAGCTTTCTACGACATCTACCCAGAAAAATTCAACAACAAAACAAACGGTATCACATTCCGTCGTTGGCTCATGCATGCTAACCCAAGCTTGTCTCACTACTTGGATGAGATTCTTGGACATGGTTGGCACCATGAAGCAGATGAGCTTGAAAAACTCTTGTCATACGAAGACAAGGCTGCTGTTAAAGAAAAATTGGAAAGCATCAAGGCTCACAACAAACGTAAATTGGCTCGTCACTTGAAAGAACACCAAGGTGTGGAAATCAATACAAACTCTATCTTTGATATCCAAATCAAACGTCTTCACGAGTACAAACGCCAACAAATGAACGCTTTGTATGTGATCCACAAATACCTTGATATCAAGGCTGGTAACATCCCTGCTCGTCCAATCACAGTCTTCTTTGGTGGTAAAGCAGCTCCTGCCTACACAATTGCCCAAGACATCATTCACTTGATCCTTTGCTTGTCAGAAGTGATTGCTAACGACCCAGCAGTAGCTCCACACTTGCAAGTGGTTATGGTTGAAAACTACAACGTTACTGCAGCAAGCTTCCTTATCCCAGCATGTGACATCTCAGAACAAATCTCACTTGCTTCTAAAGAAGCTTCAGGTACTGGTAACATGAAATTCATGTTGAACGGAGCTTTGACTCTTGGTACTATGGACGGTGCTAACGTGGAAATCGCTGAGTTGGTTGGCGACGAAAACATCTACATCTTTGGTGAAGATTCAGAAACTGTTATCGACCTTTACGCAAAAGCAGCATACAAATCAAGCGAATTCTACGCTCGTGAAGCTATCAAACCATTGGTTGACTTCATCGTCAGCGATGCTGTTCTTGCAGTAGGTAAGAAAGAACGCTTGGAACGTCTTTACAACGAATTGATCAACAAAGACTGGTTCATGACTCTCCTTGACTTGGAAGACTACATCAAAGTCAAAGAGCAAATGCTTGCTGACTACGAAGACCGTGACGCATGGTTGGATAAAGTCATCGTTAACATTGCCAAAGCAGGATTCTTCTCATCTGACCGTACAATCGCTCAGTACAACGAAGATATCTGGCACTTGAACTAAGATACATTGCATCAAATTGTAAAACAAAACGCATCTTAAATAGATGCGTTTTTTCATATTTAAAATATTTTACCGTGCTTTCCCAACTAAAATCTCTGCTTCGATGGTAATCTCAGTCAATTGACTCCAGTCAATCTTGGTTTGGTCAACATGAAACAGTAGGGGTGTCATGGCAAGCAGGGCTTGGCGTTGCTCTGCTGTGATATGCTTTGTTAGGGGAGCTATTTGGCTAGATTGGATGCTGAAGTGTTCCTGGAAATGTTCTTTGATATCTTGGTTGGAATAATCCTTCTTTGTCAGCTGCTCCTGCACCATTTGACGGATTTCTTTGAGGTGATTTTCAGTTGGGATGACCTTGATCAAGATACCGTCTTTAGATAAAACGCGACGAAATTCCCCATAGTTGGCAGGCGAAAAGATATCAAGCAGGATATCCATGCTGGCGTCTTTTATAGGAAGACGAGCTAGGTCACCAACAAACCAGTTGACCGCCCAGTTGGGTTCGCACTTGGCAGCGATTTGAACGGAATCTTTGGAAATATCAAAGGCATAGAAGGTTTTTTCAGAATGACTTTCTTGGAGTTTACGAGAATAAAAACCTTCGCCACAACCGATATCCAAGACAGTTTTTGCAGATGATTTAGTCGTTAGTAGGTCAGAAATGCCTTCTAAGATAGTCTGATAAAAGCCGGCTTCTAGGATTTGTTGGCGGTTTTGGAAATTTTCCTTGTCGTAGTTGGCAGATTGCTTGATTTGAGGAGCCAGATTGACATAGCCGAATTTTGCCAAGTCAAAAGAATGGCGATTGCTACACTTGAGACTGGTTTCTACCAAGGTCAGATTGTCTTGACAGATGGGGCAGGCAAAGGCACTGGCAGCAGCAAAGCGCTGGAGTTTTGGTTTGAGGTTTGTATTCATAGTTTTAGTCTAGCAAAAAAAGGACTGGATGGCAAATGCCTCCAGTCTGCTTTTTTAGTATGTAAGAACGAAGTATTTTTTCTTCCCGCGGCGGATAACAGTTAGTTCGTTTTCTAACTTATCTGCGTCACTCAAGACATAGTCAAGGTCTTGGATACGGTCGCCGTTGACGTAGATGGCTCCATTTTGGACATCTTCACGGGCTTGGCGTTTTGAATTCACCACACCAGATGACACGAGAAGTTCCACGATATTGTGGTTTTCGTCTGCTTGTACTTGGTAGTTTGGCACTCCACGAAGTCCTTGTTTGAGTTCTTTGACAGAAAGGTTCTTGATATTTCCGGCAAAGAGTTGCTCTGTGATGTTAAGGGCTTCCTTGTAGGCTTTTTCGCCGTGAACAAGTGTCACGACTTCACGAGCCAAGACTTTCTGAGCCAAGCGTTCGTGTGGGGCTGCTTCAAACTGTTTACGGATGTCTTCAATCTCGTCCAGTGATAAGAAGGTAAAGATTTTCAAGAAGCGAACAGCGTCAGCATCCATCACGTTCATCCAGAATTGGTACATTTCGTATGGAGAAGTCTTTTCAGGATTGAGCCAGACTGCGTTTCCTTCAGATTTACCAAATTTCTTACCAGTTGCATCTGTAATCAATGGAACAGTGATAACGTGACCAGTCTTGTCAGCCTTACGACGAAGCAATTCGGTACCAGCTGTCATATTTCCCCACTGGTCAGAACCACCGATTTGTAGCGTTACGTTGTGGTCTTGGTTAAGGACGTAGAAGTCGTACCCTTGCATGATTTGGTAAGCAAACTCAGTGTATGAAATTCCTGTTTCGATCCGTTTTTTCACAGACTCCTTACTCATCATGTAGTTGACAGTGAAGTATTTTCCGATATCACGGAGGAAGTCAATGAAGCTGATGCTGCCAAACCAGTCGTAGTTGTTGACCATGACAGCTTTATTTTCACCATTTTCAAAGTCAAGAAAACGAGAAAGTTGTCCTTGGATAGACTTGACCCAGCCATCTACTGTGTCTTTTGTTTGGAGACTACGCTCAGCATCTTTGAAGGACGGATCTCCGATGAGACCTGTAGCACCGCCAACGAGCGCATAAGGTTTGTGACCTGCTAGTTGCAAACGACGACTGGTCAAGATTGCGACAAGGTGACCGAGGTGAAGGCTGTCAGCAGTTGGATCGTAGCCAGTATAATAAGAAACTTGACCTTCTTCTAGGGCTTTACGCAAAGCTTCTTCATCAGTCGTTTGAAAAATCAAACCACGCTCTTTTAGCTCATCAAAAATGTGCATGTGTCTTTTCTCCTTTATAAAATATTGTTTCTACCTATTGTATCACAAACTTGATTAATAGCCTAGTGGAATAGGGAAGAAAGTGGCTATTTTATTGAAAGTTTCCCTTTTATGGTATAATAGAGAAAGCGAGGACATTCATGAAAGAAAGAATTAATGAATTAAAAACAAAAATGCTGCATTTTTTCCAGCAGCTAATGCAACGAATTGCAAAATGGAAGAAAAGACTAGCAGAAAAACTAGCTAATAAGAAAACTAGTAAAAAGGGGGCCCCTTCTGATAAAGTTAGAAGGGCAGGGTCTATTTTTGCTAAGGTTTTGAGTGGGTTTAAAATAGTCTTTAACACTCTCTTTATCCTAGGTTTTATCGGTGGACTGTTTGGCGCTGGTGTAGCTATGGGTTATGGAGTCGCTCTATTTGACAAGGCCCAGGTACCTCAAGCAGAAGAGTTGGTCAAGCAAGTGAAGGATATTGCCTCTATCTCAGAAATCACTTATTCTGACGGCAGTACCATTGCCTCGATCGAGGGCGATTTGTTGCGCACTTCAGTCGCTTCAGATGCTATCTCAGACAACCTTAAGAAAGCTATTGTTGCGACAGAGGACGAGCATTTCAATGAACACAAGGGAGTTGTGCCTAAGGCCGTTATTCGTGCGACCTTGGGAACCTTTGTCGGTCTAGGCTCGTCTAGTGGTGGTTCGACCTTGACCCAGCAGGTCATCAAGCAGCAAGTGGTGGGGGATGCTCCAACTCTAGCTCGTAAGGCCAAAGAGATTATTGATGCTCTAGCTTTAGAACGGGCCATGGGTAAGGATGAGATCTTGACAACCTACCTTAACATAGCTCCTTTTGGTCGCAATCATAAAGGTCAAAATATTGCAGGTGCTCAGCAGGCTGCAGAAGGCATCTTCGGAGTCAATGCTTCGGATTTAACGGTCCCTCAAGCTGCCTTTATCGCAGGATTGCCACAGAGTCCAATCAGTTACTCTCCTTATGAATCTGATGGTAGTATGAAGAGTGATGAGGATATGGCTTTGGGAATCAAGCGTGCCAAGGATGTCCTCTACAACATGTACCGGACAGGGGCTCTAAGTCAGGAAGACTACGATAAGTACAAAGATTATGACTTTAAGAAAGATTTCCTACCATCAGGTAGTGTTAGTGGTACTTCGCGTGACTATCTCTACTATGCAACCTTGGCAGAAGCTACTGACCGCATGTATGACTACCTCGTCCAACGAGATAATGTTTCTGCGCAAGAATTAAAGAATGAGTCCATTCAGAAATCCTATCGCGATCTAGCCGCTAAGGAAATTGAAAATGGTGGATATAAGATTACGACAACTATCAATAAAAATGTTCATGCTGCGATGCAAAATGCGGTTGCGACCTACGGCTATCTGCTAGATGATTCGACAGGCCAGCCTGAGGTGGGGAATGTCCTCATGGACAACCAAACGGGAGCGATCCTTGGGTTTGTCGGTGGTCGTAATTATCAAGAAAATCAGAACAATCACGCTATCGATACCAAGCGTTCTCCAGCTTCAACCACAAAACCTATATTGGCCTATGGTATCGCTATTGACCAAGGTTTGATGGGAAGTGCAAGTATCTTATCAAACTATCCTACCAACTTCTCAAACGGGAATCCCATCATGTATGTCAATAGTCCTGGTACAGGTATGATGACATTGGGAGAAGCTCTTAACTACTCATGGAATATCCCAGCCTACTGGACGTATCGTACGCTTCGAGAGAAGGGTGTTGATGTCAAAGGCTATATGGAAAAAATGGGTTACGAAATCCCAGAATATGGTATTGAAAGTTTACCGATGGGTGGGGGGATTGACGTTACAGTTGCCCAGCATACCAACGGGTATCAAACTCTAGCCAACAATGGAGTTTACCATAAGAAACATATGATCGCGAAGATCGAGTCAACGGATGGCCGACTGGTATACGAGCACAAGGATGAGCCTGTCCAGGTTTATTCGAAAGCGACAGCAACCATCATGCAAAGTCTCCTTCGGGATGTTATCTCGTCTCGGATTACCTCGAGTTTCCAGACGGACTTGACGACTATCAATCCATCCCTAGCTCGTGCTGACTGGATCGGAAAAACTGGTACGACCAATGAAGATGAAAATATGTGGCTCATGCTTTCTACACCTCGCTTGACTTTGGGTGGCTGGTTAGGTCACGATGATAACCGACCACTAGCCAAAGGAGCAGGCCACTACCGTAATGCCAACTATATGGCCCACTTGGTCAATGCCATTCAGCAAGCTGAACCTGGAATATGGGGGAATGAGCGCTTTAATCTGGATCCAAGTGTGACCAAGTCGCAAGTTCTCCGATCTACAGGGCAAAAACCAGGCAAGGTTTCTATCAATGGGAAAGAAATAGAAGTTTCTGGATCGACAGTAACGAGCTACTGGGCGACTAAAGAAGGTGCCCCAGTGACCACCTATCGCTTCGCTATTGGAGGAAGCGATGCAGATTATCTGAACGCATGGAAGAATATTCTAGGAAGCATTCCAGCAGTGACTCCTCCAAGCTCAAGTTCAAGCAGTAGCTCTGGAAGTTCAAGTTCGAGTGGAAATACTCAAAGTGGTTCTTCAGGACGTTCACGTCTATTTAATCGTTAAAAAGAGTAGTAGCAAGGTTAATAATTTCTCCTTGTTGCTACTTTTTTCTTTGTTGGTTTCGTGTTACAATAATAATATGAATCATTATCAGAAAAAGATTGTTAAGGGAACAGTATATTCGCTACTCTCAGGCTTAATCTGGGGGATTTGTGGGATTTTAGGAGAGTATTTTTTCACTCATTATCCAGTGTCTTCTGGATGGATTACTTCTATGCGTTTACTAGTGGCGGGGAGTTTAGTTTTAGGTCTATCTGCCTTTCAGTTGCGTAGCCGCTTGTTGGACATCTGGCGTGATAAGAAAAATTATCTACCTTTTTTAGCCTATGCTATTCTAGGTATTTTTTCTGTGCAGTTTTTCTTTTATCTCTGTGTTGAGTATTCGAATGCGACGACGGCGACCATTTTGCAATTTATCAGCCCTGTTTTTATCTTGTTTTACAATCGCATTGTCTACCAGAAGAAGGCTTCGATTACAGCGATTCTCTATGTTTTGATTGCCATGCTAGGTGTTTTTTTGATGGCTACAAAAGGGGATTTGTCCCAGTTATCCATGACACCTTTGGCTCTAGTGACCGGTTTGCTCAGTGCAGTAGGGGTCATGTTTAATGTTATCCTGCCCCAGCGTTTTGCACGGCGCTACGGATTTGTTCCGACTGTTGGTTGGGGGATGATTCTGGCAGGGCTCTTTAGTAATTTCCTTTACCCTATTTATCAGATAAGTTTTCAAGTGGATCTGGTAAGTGTGCTGATTTGTCTGACGATTGCCGTGTTTGGAACTGCTTTTGCCTTCTTCCTATCCATGAAGGCTGTGTCACTCGTTTCCCCGCTGGTTGTATCGGTGGTGAGTGCTAGCGAACCGCTTTCTTCAGCTTTATTAAGTGTTCTTTTTCTAGGATTGGTCATGGATGGTTTTTTGGCCTTAGCTATGGTGTTGATTATCGTTCCGATGATTTTCTTATCTGTAGAAGAAGCAAAACAAGCCAGGTAAAGATGATTATTTGATAGTTGAGGCTTCAAATTTGAGGCCTTTTTTGGTAGAATAGGTATCATTATAACGAACCAGGAGGCACCTATGACTGCTACAAAAATGAACGCTCAAGAAATTATCCAATTTATCGCCAATGCTGAAAAGAAAACCAGTGTCAAAGTAACTTTTGAGGGAGAACTTGCAACTGCTGTACCAAGCTCTGTTGTCAAACTAGGGAATGTTTTATTCGGAGACTGGAAGGACGTGGCTCCGCTTCTCGAAGGTTTGGTAGAAAATCAAGACTATGTTGTTGAGCAAGATGCTCGTAATTCTGCAGTTCCTTTGCTAGATAAACGTGCTATCAACGCTCGTATCGAGCCAGGTGCTATTATCCGTGATCAGGTTGAAATTGGTGACAATGCTGTTATCATGATGGGAGCTGTTATCAATATCGGTGCTGAAATCGGTGCAGGAACCATGATTGACATGGGGGCTATCCTTGGTGGCCGTGCTATCGTTGGGAAAAACAGTCACGTTGGTGCAGGTGCAGTTTTGGCAGGTGTGATTGAGCCAGCTAGTGCTGAACCAGTCCGTGTCGGAGACAATGTTCTTATCGGGGCTAATGCAGTGGTTATCGAAGGGGTGCAAATCGGCAGTGGTTCAGTTGTCGCAGCAGGAGCTATCGTTACCCAAGATGTCCCAGAAAACGTGGTAGTGGCAGGTGTTCCGGCTCGTATCATCAAAAAAATTGATGCCCAAACCCAACAAAAAACAGCGCTTGAGGATGCGCTTCGTACCTTGTAATTGTAAAAGTAAAAAAGAGGCGGAACCCTTTTTCCAGCCTCTTTCTTCTATCAAAAGGAGGATCGATAGATGTTAGATTTGATTCAGACTAGACGAGATTTACACCAGATTCCAGAGATTGGCTTGGAAGAGTTCAAGACTCAGGCTTATTTGCTGGATGTGATTGAAAAATTGACTACGGACAAGGATTTTGTTCAAATTCGTACTTGGCGGACAGGTATTCTGGTTTATTTGCAGGGAAGTCAGCCGGAACGAACCATTGGTTGGCGAACAGACATTGATGGCCTGCCTATCGTCGAACAAACAGGACTGCCTTTTGCCTCTCAGCACCAAGGTCGCATGCATGCCTGTGGACATGATTTTCATATGACTATTGCCTTGGGCTGTCTCGAACGCGCTCTTGAGGAGCAACCCAAGAATAATCTGCTCTTTCTATTTCAGCCTGCTGAAGAAAATGAAGCTGGTGGGATGCTCATGTATGAGGATGGTGCTTTTGGGGACTGGCTGCCAGACCAGTTTTATGGTCTCCATGTTCGTCCGGATCTGAAGGTTGGACAGATTGCGACCAATACACATACTCTCTTTGCAGGGACTTGTGAGGTGAAGGTTCGTTTCAAAGGAAAAGGAGGACACGCAGCTTTTCCGCATGAAGCCAATGACGCCTTGGTGGCTGCTAGTTACTTTGTGACACAGGTACAGTCAGTTGTTAGCCGCAATGTCAATCCAATCGAGGGAGCGGTGGTGACCTTTGGCCTTTTCCAAGCTGGAACAACCAACAATGTCATTACAGACACAGCATTTTTACATGGAACTATTCGCGCCCTGACTCAGGACATGAGCCTCTTGGTACAAAAAAGAGTCAAGACAGTCGCAGAAGGTGTCGCGGCAGCTTTTGGGATGGAAGTCGAAATCGAACTCAAACAAGGGGGCTACCTCCCTGTTGAGAACAATCCAGCCTTGGCGCGTGAACTGATGGACTTTTTTGAAGAGAAAGAGGGAATTGAGTTGATTTATATCGAGCCGGCTATGACTGGTGAGGACTTTGGTTATCTCCTTTCGAAGGTAGATGGCGTTATGTTCTGGCTAGGTATCGATAGTCCCTACGCCCTTCATCACCCTCAGATGAGTCCCAAGGAAGAAGCCTTAGCCATTGGGGTAGATGCGGTTTCTAGTTTCCTGAAAAAGAAGGTGGCAGAGTAGAGGAATTATCTATGAAAGCAGAACTACGTAAACAAGTCTTACACGAAATGAAGGCTTTATCTCAGGAGCAAAAACAGGCTATGGATCGAGCTTTAACTGAGCGTTTCTTACAACACCCTTTTTACCAAAAAGCTAAGACCATCGCAACTTATCTCTCCTTTCCGCATGAATTTCAAACGCAAGAACTGATTGAGCAGGCGCTGAAGGACGGCAAGAAGGTTTTGATACCCAAAACCTATCCCAAGGGGCGCATGGAGTTTGTGGTCTATGATCCGCAGCAGTTGGTAAAAACTTCCTTTGGTTTACTGGAACCGCAAGGAGACTTGGAAGTTGTGGATCCGTCTCAGATTGATTTAATCCATGTTCCGGGCTTAGCTTTTACAACAGAGGGCTATCGGATCGGATATGGTGGAGGATACTACGACCGCTATCTAGAACATTTTGCTGGGTATACCATGAGTACAATCTACCCTTGTCAAATTCAGGAGTTTAACTTGGAAGACAATGATATTCCCGTCCAGGAGGTGCTAATCTATGAAGGAAATCTTTGATAAACGTTATCCTGTGACTAGTTTCTTCCTCCTAGTAACCGCATTGGTCTTTCTCTTGATGTTGATTCTTACAGGTTTAAATTTTGAACGAGCAGATACCTTGCTTCAGTTTGGAGCCATGTATGGACCGATCATTCGTCTGTTCCCTGAGCAGATATGGCGCCTTTTTTCGGCCATATTTGTGCATATTGGATGGGAGCATTTTATTGTCAATATGATTTCGCTCTACTTTCTTGGACGACAGGTGGAGGAGATTTTCGGTTCTAAGCAGTTCTTCTTTCTCTATCTCTTATCTGGAATGATGGGCAATCTCTTTGTTTTTGCTTTCACACCGAAAGTTGTCGCTGCTGGGGCATCCACTTCCCTATACGGGCTATTTGCTGCGATTATCGTCTTGCGTTACGCAACTCGCAACCCCTATATCCAGCAGTTGGGGCAATCCTATCTGACACTTTTCGTGATAAATATCATTGGAAGTGTTCTGATTCCAGGAATCAGCCTAGCTGGGCATATCGGAGGTGCAGTAGGCGGTGCCTTTCTAGCAGTCATCTTCCCAGTTAGAGGAGAAAGACGGATGTATAGCGCTAGTCAGAGACTGGTAGCGTTAGTGTTATTTGTAGGACTCGCAGTCTTACTTCTCTACAAGGGAATGGGATTGTGACGACTAATACTCAATGAAAATCAAAGAGCAAACTAGGAAGCTAGTCGTAAGCTGTACTTGAGTACGGTAAGGCGACGCTGACGTGGTTTGAATTTGATTTTCGAAGAGTATAATATGTAAACTTGAATAAGAAAAAAGCTACTTAAAAAATGAGTAGCTTTTAATGTGTTTTGGAACCATTCGAAACAACACAGCTCTAAAATAGTTATTAACGTTGTCTAAAATCAGTAATTCCTCCACCGTAGTTTCCAAGGTGGTTTCCATTGTCGTCACGAACATCGCCATTGCTATGATTTGCTTGAAAATTGCTTCGATTGCCGCCTGCATCAATGCTCCAATATCTTGTATAGCCATCATTTCCTCCGCCGCTATTGCTGTTGCCAGATGAATATTGTTCGGCAGCTGGGGCTTCATAATTACTTCCGTCACCATTTGATCCAGAATCAGAAGATGAGTTAGAACTTGAACTGCTTGAACTACTTGATCCACCAGAAGATTCTTGTGATTTAGCTTCTGATTGTTTCTTCTCTTCTTCTTTAGCTTTTTCAGCTGCTTTTTGTTCTTCTTCTTTCTTCAAAGCTTCGATTTGCTTATTGAATTTATCTACAATATCAGTAAGAGATTTTGTAGTTTCTTCAAGATTATCTTGTTTGAATGTTTCATCAACTTTCTTGATAAAATCAATTTGTTTATTGATTTCTTTTACATTATTTTCTAAGGTTGTTTTATCTTTAAATTTGTCATCTGAATTTTTGATGTCATAAGCCAAACCTTTTTGCAAATGAAAATCTACAATGGCTTTAGATGATTCTTTGACCTTGTTATTAAGATAGTCTTTACCTGTATCGGTTTTAAGTGAAGTTTCAGATAATTCTTTCAACTTAGAAATAGATTCATCTGAAGATGCATCAAATGATTCAAATAGTTTATCAACTTGTTCTTTGTCTGATTTGCTATCTTTTTCTAATTGTACAATTTTTGCTTGATGCTCTGCTTGATGCTGGTAATATGAATACCATCCAAACCCTAATACCAATACAACACCAACTGCAACTGATGAAATGATTACTTTTTTATTGTCTTTGATAAATTCTACAAATTTGTTCTCCATAATCTTTTACTTTGATAGTGTCCGCAATTACTTTAAAATTAAAATTACACCTATCTTTCTCCCTTATTATATTCTTATTAATAGCTTCCACAAAATTAAACAACTTATATTCGACTCGGTTGATTTAATTTAACCATGACTACTCCAACAGTAAAGTCAAATTTAAAATTATTTATTATTTTGGAACCATTCGAAACAACACAGCCAAAAGATTTTTCTTTTGAGTTAAAATATGGTTATCCATAATCAGTAATGCGCACCGATTCGGTGCTTTTTATTTTATTATACTAACTCATTGTACTCCTATTTTTATAAAAAAACAAATAATATCGTAGCGCTTTCATAAAATTTAAAATCAATTCGGTGGAGCCTGTTAGTAGATTAACCGAGAAATACGATTTCCTTTTGAGAGTATATATGTTCGGGATGATAGCAATACAAAATAAAAAGAACTGGGGATAATTAACTATCCTAGTTCTTTTTTTATATGAACGGTTCTTCTATTCCCCCTCAGCTAACTCTTTCCCAAGTTGGATGAGGTAGTCTTTCAAGTCGTCTTTAACTTGTGGGTGTTTGAGAGCGTAGTCGATGGATGTTTTCATAAAGCCAAACTTGTCCCCGACATCGTAACGAGCCCCCTTGAACTCACGAGCAAACACACGTTGTGTTTTATTGAGGGTATCGATTGCATCTGTCAGCTGAATTTCATTTCCTGCACCTGGAGCTTGGTTTTCGAGGATTTGGAAAATTTCAGGAGTGAGGAGGTAGCGTCCGATGATAGCAAGGTCGCTAGGAGCATCCTCTGGCGCAGGTTTTTCAACGAAGGTTTCAACGCTATAAAGGCCGTCTTTTCCTTCGCCTTGTGGAGCAATAACCCCGTAAGCAGAGACTTCGTCGTGAGGGACTGGCATAACAGCGATAGTAGACGCGTGGGTACGCTCGTAGTCATCCATGAGTTGTTTGGTAAGTGGAACAGCCTTTTCGTTCGTGATATCCATCAAGTCATCACCAAGCATAACGACAAAAGGTTCATTTCCGACGAAAGCTTTGGCTTGCAAGACAGCATCTCCGAGACCACGTGGATGTGTTTGACGGATAAAATGCAGGCGCATGCCAGTTGTTTCATCAACTAGCTTCAGAAGATCTGTTTTCCCTTTTTCTTTGAGGTTGTATTCCAATTCGAAGTTTGAGTCGAAGTGGTCCTCGATGGAACGTTTTGACTTACCCGTAACAACCAAGATATCTTCGATACCAGATTTGAGAGCTTCTTCAACGATAAACTGGATAGTGGGCTTGTCTACGATTGGCAACATTTCCTTGGCCAAGGCCTTAGTTGCTGGGAGGAAACGAGTTCCCAATCCAGCGGCAGGGATGACTGCTTTTCTGACTTTTTGTTTCATGATGTTCCTTTCTATAAGGGTCTATGACCATTCGTTTTCTGCTTTAAATTCATTGCTCATGATGTCAGTGATTGCTTCTTTGATATTGACACCTTCGTAGATCACTCGGTAAATAGCCTGTGTGATTGGCATGTAGACACCCAATTCCTGAGCTAGTTCGTAAGCTGCTCGAGTTGTTGAGATTCCTTCGATGACCATGCCCATATTAGCTTCGATGTCTGCGAGGGATTCTCCACGACCGAGAGCATCACCTGCCCTCCAGTTACGAGAGTGGACAGATGTCCCCGTTACAATCAAATCTCCAACTCCAGAAAGACCGCTATAAGTCAGAGGATTAGCTCCCAGAGCGACCCCTAGACGGGTGATTTCAGCCAAGCCACGGGCAATGATAGCCGCCTTGGCATTGTCGCCAAATCCTAGTCCATGTAGTGCCCCAGCGCCAACTGCGATGATGTTTTTGAGAGCACCAGCGGTTTCAACCCCGATAACATCCGTATTAGTATAGAGACGGAAGTAGTGATTGCTAAAGAGGTTTTGAACGTACTGAGCAGTTTCAAGGTCTTTAGAGGCTGCAGTGATCAAGGTAATATCCCGCACAATAGTTTCCTCAGCGTGGCTAGGTCCTGAAACAACGACGACTTCACTACGAAGGTCAGCTGGAATTTCCTCTTCAAGAATAGTTGATAGACGTTTGTGGCTATCTGGTTCCAATCCTTTGGAGGCATGCATGATGACAACCTTGTGATCGAGCACCTTTGCTACTTGTTGGGCAACCAGTCTCGTTACTTTTGTTGGGACTACAAATAAAACAGCATCCACATCCTTTAGTGTTTCTTCTAAGTCATGGTAGGCTTTGATGTTTTCGTCGAGTAGGATGTCTTTAAAGTAGCGTTTGTTTGTATGCTGGCTATTGATTTCATCGATCTGGTCAGGAATATTTCCCCAAATCCGAACCTCGTGTCCATTGTCGTTTAGGACCTGCGAAAGGGCAGTTCCCCAAGAACCAGGACCCAAGACAGCGATGGTTTGTTTCTTCATCTTTTCCTCCTTGTAAGAGTTCTTCCTTCCATTTTACCATAAAAAGCCTTTTCATGCATCACCTGTAGATGAAAGCGCACTAATTTATAACAAGGAGACTTCTTTGACAAGATGCCTCTTTTTTGCTAGAATAGCATCAATATGAACGAATGAGAAGGAGCTGACGCAGGATGTCGCTCCCTTTATCTATTTTATTAGGAGGAATTATGCTCATCAAAAAAATAAAAACCTATAAATGGCAGGTCTTGGCATCCTTAATGATGACAGGCTTGATGGTTGCGAGCTCGCTCTTGCAACCGCGCTATTTGCAAGAGGTGTTAGAGGCATTGTTGGCCGGTCAAAATGAGGCTATTTATAGTATTGGCGCTTGGCTGATAGGAGTAGCCCTAGTCGGTCTGGTTGCAGGTGGGGTCAATGTAACACTTGCAGCCTACATTGCTCAAGGAGTGTCTTCGGACCTTCGTGAAGACGCTTTTCGCAAGATCCAGACTTTTTCTTATGCCAATATCGAGCAATTCAATGCGGGTAACCTTGTCGTCCGTATGACCAATGATATCAACCAAATTCAGAACGTGGTGATGATGGCTTTTCAAATCCTTTTCCGTCTCCCTCTTCTCTTTATCGGTTCCTTTATCTTGGCGGTTCACACTCTTCCGTCGCTTTGGTGGGTGATTGTTCTCATGGTGCTCCTAATCTTTGCACTAACAGCCATCATGATGGGGATGATGGGGCCACGATTTGCTAAGTTTCAAACCCTTCTTGAACGGATCAATGCTATCGCCAAGGAAAATCTACGTGGTGTGCGCGTAGTCAAATCCTTTGTACAAGAAAAAGCACAATTTACCAAATTTACCGAGGTTTCAGATGAACTTCTCGGCCAAAATCTTTATATCGGTTATGCCTTCTCAGTTATAGAACCCGTTATGATGCTAGTCGGCTATGGAGCGGTCTTCCTCTCTATCTGGTTGGTGGCTGGAATGGCTCAGTCAGATCCGTCTGTAGTGGGCTCGATTGCTTCCTTTATCAACTATCTCAGCCAGATTATCTTTACCATCATCATGGTTGGATTTTTAGGGAATTCTGTCAGTCGTGCCATGATTTCCTTGCGTCGTATCCGCGAAATTCTAGATACCGAGCCAGCGATGACCTTTAAAGATCTCCCAGACGAAGAGTTAGAAGGAAGTCTCTCTTTTGAAAATGTGACCTTCACCTATCCTAATGATGATGAGCCTATGCTGAAGAATGTAACCTTTGAAATTGCGCCTGGTCAGATGGTCGGTGTGGTTGGGGCTACTGGAGCAGGGAAGTCCACTCTAGCTCAGTTAATTCCACGACTTTTTGATCCGCAGGAGGGATCTATCAAGATTGGAGGCAAGGATATTCGAGACGTCAGCGAGGGAACTTTGCGTAAAACAGTTTCCATCGTCTTGCAACGTGCTATTCTCTTTAGCGGAACCATTGCAGATAATCTTCGTCAAGGGAAAGGCAATGCCAGCGTGTCAGAAATGGAACGTGCAGCACGGATTGCCCAAGCCAGTGAATTTATCGGACGCATGGAAAACAAATTTGAGAGTCAGGTCGAAGAACGTGGCACCAACTTTTCTGGTGGACAAAAACAACGGATGTCCATTGCCCGTGGGATTGTCAGCAATCCCCGTATCCTGATTTTTGACGATTCGACTTCAGCCTTGGATGCTAAGTCAGAGAGACTCGTGCAGGAAGCTTTGAATAAAGACCTGAAAGGGACGACAACCATTATCATCGCTCAAAAGATCAGTTCAGTCGTCCATGCGGACAAGATTTTGGTCTTGGATCAAGGGCGTTTGATTGGAGAAGGACGGCATGCAGACTTGGTAGCTAACAATGCCGTCTACCGCGAAATCTACGAAACACAAAAGGGAAAGGAGGAATAAAATGAAAACCGTTCGATTTTTCTGGAATTATTTTAAAGTTTACAAGTTCTCCTTTGTCATTGTGATTCTAATGGTTGCAGTTGCGACGATTGCCCAAGCCCTCTTTCCAGTTTTTTCAGGTCAAGCAGTGACGGAGCTCGCTAACCTAGTTCTGGCTTATCAAAATGGAACTTCCGACCTAGCCTGGCAGAGTTTATCAGCTCTGATGCTGAATCTAGCTCTGGTTGTTCTCGCCTTAGTGGTATCCAGTTTGATTTACATGACCTTGATGACCCGTGTGATTGCTGAGTCGACAAATGAGATGCGTAAGGGCCTTTTTGGCAAACTTTCTCGTCTGACGGTTTCTTTCTTTGACCGCCATCAGGATGGCGACATCCTTTCTCGCTTTACGAGTGACTTGGATAACATCCTTCAAGCCTTCAATGAAAGCCTGGTTCAGGTCATGAGCAATATTGCTCTTTACATCGGTTTGATTTTTGTCATGTTTTCAAGAAATGTGACGCTAGCCCTGATAACAGTAGCCAGCACCCCAGTGGCCTTTCTCATGTTGGTCTTCATCGTGAAAATGGCTCGCAAGTACACAAATCTCCAGCAAAAAGAGGTTGGGAAACTCAACGCCTACATGGACGAAAGTATTTCAGGGCAGAAAGCTGTTATCGTACAAGGAATTCAAGATGACATCGTAGCAGGCTTTGTGGAGCAAAATGAGCGCGTGCGCAAGGCAACCTTTAAAGGTAGAATGTTCTCAGGTATCCTTTTTCCAGTTATGAATGGGATGAGCCTGGTCAATACGGCTATCGTTATTTTTGCAGGTTCTGCGGTCTTGTTGAACGATCCAAGTATCGAAACAACGACAGCCCTAGGTTTGATCGTCATGTTTACCCAATTTTCTCAGCAGTACTACCAGCCGATTATCCAGGTGGCTGCGAGTTGGGGGAGCCTCCAGTTGGCCTTTACTGGAGCGGATCGTATCCAAGAAATGTTCGATGCAGAAGAAGAGATTCGTCCGCAAAATGCGCCTGCCTTTACAGAATTGCGAGAAGGCGTTGAAATCAGTCACATTGATTTCTCTTATGTGCCAGACAAGCCGATTTTAAAAGATGTTAGCATTTCAGCTCCTAAGGGGCAAATGATAGCAGTTGTCGGTCCGACTGGCTCAGGGAAAACGACCATCATGAACCTCATCAATCGTTTCTACGATGTGGATGCAGGCAGCATTTGCTTTGATGGCAAAGACATCCGTGACTACGATTTGGACAGCCTGCGGAGCAAGGTCGGGATTGTCTTGCAGGATTCGGTCTTGTTTAGCGGAACAATCCGAGACAATATCCGCTTTGGTGTGCCAGATGCCAGTCAGGAAATGGTCGAAGCAGCTGCTAAGGCAACTCATATTCATGACTACATTGAAAGCTTGCCTGACAAGTATGATACCCTTATTGATGATGAGCAAAACATCTTCTCAACTGGGCAGAAACAATTGATTTCCATCGCTCGGACCTTGATGACAGATCCCCAAGTCCTAATCTTAGATGAAGCGACTTCCAATGTGGATACCGTAACAGAAAGCAAGATTCAACATGCCATGGAGGCCGTTGTAGCAGGTCGAACCAGTTTTGTCATTGCCCATCGTCTCAAGACCATCCTCAATGCCGATCAGATTATTGTCCTCAAAGATGGGGAGGTCATTGAACGTGGAAATCATCACGAGTTGCTCAAACTCGGCGGTTTCTACTCGGAACTATATCACAATCAATTTGTCTTCGAATAAAAAAGAAGTTGTCCTCGTTGGGCAGCTTTTTCTTGTCCATAAAAAATACTTATCACGGTCTTTAAAAAAACATATTAGACAGGAAAGGGTTGGAGTGATAAGATAAGACTGTCGCAAGAAAATCGAAAGGAGACACATCATGGCTAGAACGGTTGTAGGAGTTGCTGCAAATCTATGTCCTGTAGATGCAGAAGGGAAAAACATCCACTCATCTGTATCCTGTAAATTTGCAGAGAGCATTCGTCAAGTCGGAGGTCTCCCTTTAGTGATTCCTGTAGGGGATGAGTCCATTGTGCGCGATTATGTAGAAATGATTGACAAACTCATCTTGACAGGTGGACAAAATGTCCATCCCCAGTTTTATGGAGAGAAAAAAACCATTGAGAGCGATGATTACAACCTTGTACGCGATGAGTTTGAACTAGCTCTCCTGAAAGAAGCGCTCCGTCAGAATAAACCAATTATGGCAATCTGTCGCGGTGTTCAGCTGGTCAATGTTGCTTTTGGTGGCACTCTCTACCAAGAAATTGAAGGTCACTGGCAAGGCTTGCCTTTTGGGACCTCTCATACTATTGAGACAGTAGAAGGGAGTGTGGTGGCTAAGTTGTTTGGCAAAGAAAGTCAGGTTAACTCAGTCCATCGTCAAAGTATCAAAGATCTGGCACCTAATTTCCGTGTAACTGCTATTGATCCAAGAGACCAGACCATCGAAGCGATTGAGTCTATCGACGAGCATCGTATCATCGGCTTGCAGTGGCATCCAGAATTTCTGGTCAATGAAGAAGACGGCAATTTAGAACTATTTGAGTATTTATTAAATGAATTGTAACGGTTAGAATCTCTAGCCGTTTTTATTCGCCCTTTCAGATTTTTTATATTTTAGCAAATTTACGCAAACGTTTGAATTCTGATAAAAATTGGGCAAATTCAATAAAAAAGCTTGAAAAAATCGAAGGTAAGCGTTATGATAGAAAAGAAGAAATTTTGGAGGATTATCATGTCACATATTAAATTTGATTATTCAAAAGTTTTAGACAAATTTGTTGCCCCACATGAAGTGGAATACATGCAAGCACAAGTAACAGCTGCAGACGAATTGATTCGTAAAGGAACTGGTGCTGGTAGCGACTTTTTGGGTTGGTTGGACCTTCCTGAAAACTACGACCGTGAAGAATTCGACCGCATCTTGAAAGCTGCTGAGCAAATCAAATCAGACAGCGATGTCTTGGTTGTGATCGGTATCGGTGGATCTTACCTTGGTGCCAAAGCAGCTATCGACTTCTTGAACCACCACTTTGCAAACTTGCAAACAAAAGAAGAGCGCAAAGCGCCACAAATCCTTTACGCTGGAAACTCAATCTCATCTACTTACCTTGCTGACTTGGTAGAGTACGTAGCTGACAAAGACTTCTCAGTAAACGTGATTTCTAAATCAGGTACAACAACAGAACCAGCCATCGCTTTCCGTGTCTTTAAAGAACTTTTGGTTAAGAAATACGGTCAAGAAGAAGCTAACAAACGTATCTACGCTACAACTGACCGCCAAAAAGGTGCTGTTAAGGTTGAAGCAGATGCAAATGGTTGGGAAACATTTGTAGTTCCAGATGACATCGGTGGACGCTTCTCAGTATTGACAGCAGTTGGTTTGCTTCCAATCGCTGCATCAGGAGCTGATATCAAAGCCCTCATGGAAGGTGCGAACGCAGCTCGTAAAGACTACACTTCAGACAAGATTGCTGAAAACGAAGCATACCAATACGCAGCAGTTCGTAACATCCTTTACCGTAAAGGCTACGCTACTGAAATCTTGGTAAACTACGAGCCATCACTTCAATACTTCTCAGAATGGTGGAAACAATTGGCTGGTGAATCAGAAGGGAAAGACCAAAAAGGGATTTACCCAACTTCAGCTAACTTCTCAACAGACTTGCACTCATTTGGTCAATTTATCCAAGAAGGAACTCGTATCATGTTTGAAACAGTTGTCCGTGTTGACAAACCGCGTAAGAACGTGATCATTCCTACTTTGGAAGAAGACCTTGACGGACTTGGTTACCTTCAAGGAAAAGACGTTGACTTTGTAAACAAAAAAGCAACTGACGGTGTTCTTCTTGCCCACACAGACGGTGATGTACCAAACATGTACGTGACTCTTCCAGAGCAAGACGCTTTCACTCTTGGCTACACTATCTACTTCTTCGAATTGGCTATCGCCCTTTCAGGTTACTTGAATGCCATCAACCCATTTGACCAACCAGGTGTTGAAGCTTACAAACGTAACATGTTTGCCCTTCTTGGAAAACCAGGATTTGAAGAATTGAGCAAAGAACTTAACGCACGTCTATAATAGAAGAAAAGAGTGGTTTGCCCACTCTTTTTACTCTCTTTATCCATAGAAATTGGACTCAGCCAAGACTTGTGATATAATATAGAAAGCAAAAAGGCAGACGCCTAGAGACTTTATAGGAGAAACTATGTCAAAAGATATCCGCGTACGCTACGCACCAAGTCCAACAGGACTACTACACATCGGAAATGCCCGTACAGCATTGTTTAACTACCTTTACGCACGCCATCATGGTGGAACTTTTATCATCCGTATCGAAGATACTGACCGTAAACGCCATGTTGAGGATGGTGAACGTTCACAGCTTGAAAACCTTCGTTGGTTGGGCATGGATTGGGATGAAAGCCCAGAAACTCATGAAAACTACCGCCAGTCTGAGCGTTTGGACTTGTATCAAAAATACATCGACCAATTGCTAGCTGAAGGAAAAGCCTACAAATCTTACGTTACAGAAGAAGAGTTGGCGGCTGAGCGCGAACGCCAAGAAGCAGCTGGCGAAACACCACGTTACATCAATGAATATCTTGGCATGAGCGAAGAAGAAAAAGCAACTTACATCGCAGAACGTGAAGCAGCCGGTATCATCCCAACTGTTCGTTTGGCTGTCAATGAGTCTGGTATCTACAAGTGGCATGATATGGTCAAAGGTGGTATCGAGTTTGAAGGTGGCAATATCGGCGGTGACTGGGTGATTCAAAAGAAAGACGGATACCCAACTTACAACTTTGCTGTTGTGATTGATGACCACGATATGCAAATCTCTCACGTTATCCGTGGTGATGATCATATTGCTAATACTCCAAAACAGCTTATGGTTTATGAAGCGCTTGGATGGGAAGCACCAGAGTTCGGTCACATGACTTTGATCATCAACTCTGAAACGGGTAAAAAATTGTCTAAACGGGACACTAACACCCTTCAGTTTATCGAAGACTACCGTAAAAAAGGCTATCTTCCAGAAGCAGTCTTTAACTTTATTGCCCTTCTTGGCTGGAACCCTGGTGGGGAAGACGAAATCTTCTCTCGTGAGGAATTGATTAAACTCTTTGATGAAAACCGCCTTAGCAAGTCTCCAGCAGCCTTCGACCAGAAGAAACTGGACTGGATGAGCAATGATTACATCAAGAGAGCTGACTTAGCAACCATCTTTGAAATGGCAAAACCATTCCTAGAAGAAGCAGGACGCTTGACTGACAAGGCCGAAAAATTGGTGGAACTCTACAAACCACAAATGAAGTCAGTGGATGAAATCGTTCCATTGACAGACCTTTTCTTCTCAGACTTCCCAGAGCTGACAGATGCTGAGCGCGAGGTCATGGCAGGAGAAACCGTTCCTGTTGTTCTAGAAGCCTTCAAAGCGAAACTAGAAGCAATGACAGATGAAGAATTTGTGACAGAAAACATCTTCCCACAAATCAAAGCAGTTCAAAAAGAAACGGGTATTAAAGGGAAAAATCTCTTCATGCCGATTCGTATTGCCGTTTCAGGTGAAATGCATGGACCAGAATTACCAGACACCATTTTCTTACTCGGACGTGAAAAGTCAATCCAGCATATTGAAAACATGCTCAAAGAGATTTCTAAATAAAAAGGACTTCCGATGGATACATGGGAAAAGATGTATAAAGAAGCACAAACACTATACAATCCCCATGAAGTTTCTGACTTTGTTTATGCTAACCATGTTGTTGCTGCAGTAGAAGCAGAAGATGGTCAGATCTTCACAGGATTTTGTATGGAGGGCACTTGTGGCGTTTTTCATCTCTGTGCAGAACGAGCGGCTCTCTTCAATATGTATCAATTTTCAGGACAAACTAAAGTTAAGAAAATCCTCGCCTTTCGAGACAAACCTCCCTACGGCGAAGGATCAGGTATGCCCTGTGGCGCTTGCAGAGAATTTCTCTTAGAATTGAATGCTGAAAATAAAGAAGCAGAGTTCATGATGAACTACGAAACAAGAAAAACAATTAAGGTTGCTGAATTAATCCCTTACTGGTGGGGAGAGGAACGTGCAACTAATTGGCAAGATAAATAAAGGGAGTCAGTTTAACTGGCTCTTTTCCTTATCTTTTCAGAATTTCGATAAAGAGGAAAAAAAGTCCTTGACAAAGGTAAAAAAGTAGGTATAATAGAAAGAGTTGAAAAGC